>NZ_LZJE01000047.1:0-13175 GCF_001666865.1 Mycobacterium sp. E136 | reverse complement strand
ACCCCGGACGCCCCACATAACCAACCCCCACCCCACCACCACCCACATACAACTCCCCCACCACACCCACCGGCACCAAACGCAACCACCCATCAAGAACAAAAAACGCCGCCCCCACCACCGGCGCACCAATCGGCGGCACCCCCGAACCAGCCCGCAACGGCGCACTTTTGGCAGCCCACATCGTCGTCTCAGTCGGACCATAAACATTGAGCATCACCCGGCCCGGCGCCCACCGATCAACCACATCCGGCGGACAAGGCTCCGCCCCGATCAACAACGTTGCCGAGCCCAAATCCTCAGGCGAAAGCATCCCCACCGCAGAGGGTGTCTGTGCCAGCACACTGACGTGCTCAGTCACCAACAATGTTTGAAAGTCTTCGGGCGAACGGGCCACCGAGTCGGGCACCACCACGAGCCGGCCACCGAACAACAGTGCGGCCCAGATCTCCCACACCGAGAAATCAAAGGAATAGGAGTGGAATTGCGTCCACACCTGATCGGGCGCCAACTCCACACCGATATCCAGAGAGTCGAACAGCTGCAAGACGTTTCGGTGGGTGACTGTCACGCCTTTGGGAGCGCCCGTGGTACCCGAGGTGTAGATGATGTGCGCCAGATCATCTGGCGCTGGAGCTGGTAAAGCGCCAGCAGGCTGGTCGTCGATCCGCGGGTCATCGATTTCGATGATCTCCACGTGGCATCGGTCGAACCGATTGCGCAGAGCTGGCGTCGTGACCGCCGCGATCGGCGCAGCATCAGTCATCATGAAATCAATCCGCGCCGCCGGCAGCGTCGGGTCGATCGGCAAGTACGCTGCCCCGGTTTTGAGTACGGACAATATCGAGACAATGGCATCGGCCGAACGCGGAAACAGCAGCGCCACATATTCTCCCGGCCCAGCTCCACGGCTGGCCAGCAGATGCGCCAAGCGGCTCGCCCGCTGATCTAACTCCAGGTAGGTGATCGATCGGTCCTCGAATGTGATGGCTATCGCATCGGGCGTGCGGACCACCTGCTCGGCGAACAATTCCGGAATCGAAACGGGGGCGGTCGACGTGCTCAATGCTTGACGATTACCCATCTCATCGAGCCAGGCGCGCTCCTCTGCGTCGAGCAGATCAATCGATGAGAACCGCCGAGTGGGGTCTGCGGTCAACGCCGTCAACACCCGCCGGAAACGCTCGATCAGCGACTCAATACTGGCCGCGTCGAACACATCCGTACGAAACTCCACCGTGCCTCCGATGCCCGCCGGCGAACCGTCCGCGCTGAACGACTCCCCCAGGGCGAACGCCAAATCCATTCGAGCAGTGTTTGTCTCGACTGGCATCGACGTGACCTGCAGGCCCTCCAGCGCCAGCTCCGCGGCGGGGTCGCTGTTACCGGCGAACTGCCACCCCACCATCACCTGTATTAGGGGATGATGCGCCAGCGACCTGGTCGGATTCATCCGTTCTACGAGTACTTCGAACGGCACATCCTGATGCTCAAAAGCCGCCAAGCTGCGCTGACGGATTTGTGCCAACAGTTCGGCCACCGTGGGATCGCCGGTCAAATCGACGCGCAGCACGAGGGTGTTGACGAAGAAGCCGACCAGCTCGGCCAGTGCGGGATCGCGCCGTCCAGCGATCGGAAACCCAAAAGCGACCTCGGCGTTGGCACCCACTTTCGAGAGCAGCACCGCTAGAGCGGCCTGAACCATCATGAAGTTAGTGACATTGTGCTCGCGCGCTGCGCGCGCAACTTCCTCGTGCAACTCGGCAGACCAGTCCACCACCAGGCTCGCGCCGCGCTGATCCGCCACCGGCGGATAGGGCCGATCGGTGGGCAGCTGCAACCGCTCGGGCAGACCGGCCAGCGCCTCCTCCCAATAGGCCACCTGCGCGGTGATCGGACTCTCGGCGTCTTCGAGATCACCCAACAAACTGCGCTGCCACAACGTGTAATCCACATACTGCACCGGTAATGGCTCCCAGTCGGGAGCGACTCCGGCCATCCTGCTGGTGTAGGCGATGCCGAGATCCCTGATGAGGGGAACGATCGACCATCCGTCGGCAGCGATATGGTGCACCACGGTCACCAGGACGTGGTCATCATCAGTGACACGGAAAAGTACCGCCCGCAACGGAATTTCAATCTTCAGGTCAAATCCCTCGCGCACTGTCGCGCCGATGGTCTCGCTGACGCGACGTGCCGGCCAATCACTGGCGTCAACGACTTCCCATCCGAAGTCAGCCCGCTCAGGCGGAATCACCAGCTGCCGAGGAATTCCGTCAGGCGCCGGAAGCAGGGTACGCAGGCTCCCATGCCGCGCTATCACGTCGGCCAACGCCTTCCCGAGCGCGTGCGCATCCAACCGCCCGCGTAGTCGCAACGCCGCCCCCATGTTGTACATCGGCGAGGGTCCCTGCAGCTGGTCTATGAACCACAACCGTTGCTGGGCATACGACAGCGGCACGACAGCGGGCCGCTCCATCGGCGTCAAGGGTTGAACCCGACGTGATCCCACAATGATGCTGCCCGCCAGCTGAGCGACCGTGGGCGTGTCGAAGACCTTGGGGACAGAGACGTCGGCATTCAGTGCGGTGTTGACCGCCGCGGATAGGCGCATCGCCAGCAACGAGTCCCCACCCAGATCGAAGAACGAGTCGTCAACCCCGACCCGCTCTGTGCCCAGCACGTCAGCGAAGATGCCGGCCAGGATCTCCTCGACCGCATTGGCAGGACCCCGATATCGACCGACATTCTGAGATTCCGGCGCGGGCAAGGCGCGGGAGTCGAGTTTGCCGTTGGCCGTTAGCGGCAAGGCTTCCAACGTCACCACCGCGGCCGGCACCATGTAGGGCGGCAACCGCTCGGCCGATGCAGTACGGATCTCACCCGGGTCCGCGGTGCCGGTTATGTAACCGACAAGACGTTTATCGCCGGGGCGGTCCTCGCGCACGATTACCGCCGCCTGCTCGACCCCATCCAGAGCCGCCAGGGCCGCCTGGACCTCACCGAGCTCGATGCGATACCCGCGCACCTTGACCTGGTCGTCGGCACGCCCCAGATATTCCAACTGCCCATCAGGGCGCCATCGCACCAAATCCCCTGTGCGATACATTCTTTCGCTGAGGCCCCGAACACCGCCAAACGGGCACGCCACAAACCGCGAACCGGTCAACCCCGGACGTCCCAGATAGCCGACCCCCACCCCAGCACCGGCCACATACAACTCCCCGACCACACCAATTGGCACCGGGCGCAACCACCCATCAAGAACAAACAACGCCGCACCCGGAACGGGGTAGCCAATCGGTACGGCCGGCAAGCCTGCCTTCAACGGCGCGCTGACAGCGACACACATCGTGGTTTCGGTCGGACCGTAGGCGTTGATCATGACCCGGTTCGGCGCCCACCTGTTCAGCACATCGATCGGGCAGGCCTCGCCCACCGTCACCAAAGCCGCCGACTCCAACCCCTCGGTCGACAAATTCGCCACCGCTGACGGGGTCTGGGTCAGCACGCTGGCCCCTTCGGTGACCAACACCTGTCGGAAATCTTCGGGTGAGCGCACCACCGCATCGGGCACCACCAATAAACGCCCCCCGCCGAGCAGCGCACCGAAGATTTCCCACACCGAAACATCGAACGCCAACGAGTGGCTGTGCGCCCACACTCCCCTGGCCGGTAGACCCGCATCGAGGGAAGCCAACAACTGGGTCACGTTGTGGTGGGTAATGGCAACCCCTTTGGGCACACCGGTCGTCCCAGAGGTGTATATGAGGTAGGCGATTTCGTCAGCAGCTGGCGGCGACAGTGGAGCGCCGGACTGGACCTCGACGTCGGCACCGTCGAGATCGATCACGCGTAGACCGCTTGCGCCGAGCCTGTCGGCGAGGGCTGCCGTGCTGAGCGCGACTATCGGCGCGGCATCGGTCACCATGAAGTCGATGCGTTCCGCCGGCGATGCGGGATCGATCGGCAGATACGCCGCTCCCGTCTTGAGCACACCCATGATCGCCACGATCGCCTCGGCCGATCGCGGGATGAGCAGCGCTACGCACCGACCCGGGCCAACGCCCTGAGCGGCCAATAGATTCGCCAACCGATTCGTGGCCTCGTCGAGCTGCCGGTAGGTCCATGAAAGGCTGTCGAAGTTCATCACGATCGCGTCCGGGCTTTGGGCCACCCGCAAGGCGAACAGCGCGGGGATCGACAACGGAGGGATCTCCGGCTGAGCCAAGACGCCACGGTTACCGAATTCGAACAGCAGGGTCTTGTCGGGGTCATCGAGCACACTCACCGAAGACAACGGTCGTTCAGGGTCAGCGGCCATCGCCGCCAACACGCGCTCCAAACGCTTGACTAGATCCCGGACGTCGCAATCCGGAAAGGCCTGTCCGGCACCCACCGTGCTGAGGAAAAGCTCATCGCCATCTTTGAAGAAGACCAACCCGAACTCGACCGGGCCGGCGTGAGTCAAGGTTCCCGTCGCGGCAACGCCCGCAAGATGCCCGGTGTGTTTGGCGGGGATGTAATTGATGACCACACGATTCGAGGCCTGGCCGGAGCCGCGGAGACTCGCCCGGTAATCGATGGAGTGCACTGGGAATCGCTGATGCTCCAGTGCTTCTTCCATTCTCGTGTGGACTCGAACGCAGAAGTCGGCAATTGACAAGTCGGGCGGAACCTTCAATACCAGCGGCACCGATCCGCTGACCATTCCGGCCACCATCTGTATTTCAGGGCGCACACGTCTACTGACGGGAAAGTCCAGCACGACCTCCGCGCTCTCGGTCTCGAACGCGCGCACCAAAAGCGCGCAGGCCGCAGTGATCACCGAGACGCGACGCACACCCAGGGTCTCTGACAACGCTTGAATACCGGCGACCACCGAAGGGTCCAGGCGAATGGGGGCGGAAGGCTCATCGCTACGACCTGCTTCGGCCTGCATCCGATGACGCGGCCCGTCATCCTTGGGAAGATTTCTCATCCAGTAGGCGTAATCATCGAGGTATTCGGCAGAGGATTCGTAATTTGTCTCGCAATCAATCAGGTCGCTCAGCGACCCAAAGAAGGCGGGTGGAATAGGCTCCTCCCAGGCCATCGCGGAATATATATCCGCAATTCGGTGACAGATCAGTGTCAGGCCGATCCCATCGACCACGATGTGGTGGCAGCACGCAAACAGATAGAATTCGTCTGCCCGAGTGTGCAGCAACGCGAATTTGAATAATGGTCCGCTGAGGGGCATCAACGTCTGTTGGATCGACGAAGCCAGCCGAAGGGCGTCTTGGGCAGGATTCTCTGAGCTCAAGAGGTCGTAGCGAGCGAGCGGTACTTCGGGGTAGTCAACCAGCTCCTGGAAAACGTGGTCACCCACCTTGAAGAAGCTGGCTCGAAGTGGTTCCGCCTCCTGCACCACTTGTACGATTGCCCGCTCGAGCAGGCCGGGATCAATCTCCCCCTCAATGCGGACGAGCTCGCCCAACTGCCACTTAACCCCAAAAGTGCCTGATTCCTGAGCGAGCCAGATGTCCAACTGTCCCCGCGTAAGCGGAAAAGCCCGGTTTTCCAGTTCCATCCCACTCCCCACCCGAGAGGGTCGACTGATCAGAAGCTCAGCCGAATGCTTGGTTTCGTGCCGGCGTAGTGGCTGAAGTCAGCCTCTTCTTCATTGAGTGGCGCCGAAACGGCGTGCGCTCGGCATCGCCGTGAATGAACCGCCACGCGTCCACGAGCATCGACGTCCGACCGCAACTGTGCCCCTGGTCCGTTGCCAGGACGGCAGAGTTCCCGCCACCATCGTCGAGCCGGTCAGCGCTCATCGTGCTCCAGACCATCGCAAACATGACTTGAACCAGTCGATACAGACCCTACTGTTCCTCCGGAGGTCGGTCCTCCGTTTAGGCAAAGTTTTCAACTGAGTCCCAGGCCGCGGGCAGTAACTCTGCATAAGACCTCGTTTCCGGTCCATCTCCCGGGCTGCGATTTACTTGACAACGGTCCTACTTAGCGCGACTAGCATCAGTTACGCCCTTCATCGCATCGTTCTCGACAAATTTGACACCAATGCAAGATAAATCGCTCAGCGAATAGCCGCGCCCCGCGCGCTGCGGAATCAGCAAAGCACCACGAGGCCGAAAGCGGCGACCCGATTGCGATGTCCGACAACGCCGACCCGCGGCCGGTTCGAGGCGCAACCCGCCGCACGCGGGCCACATCCTGGCAAACCGTGATTCACATTCGGGGGAACGGACGGGGACGGTATCGCTGCGGCGTTCCGAAAACGGCGGATTGATGCACACACCGAAAAATGGCTCGCAGGAAGTGGAGAACAGGACCATTATCCGCAGAACAAGTCTGTTTCCGCGGGGGACGCGACGTATCGCGACAACAAAACACCGGAGAATGCGTCCACGGCTGCCTTACCCTTCTGGGTGTGGTTTCCGGTCACCACCCAGCTATTCATGTCCACGGCCTGACCAAACGGTTCGGACGTGTCGTGGCCGTCGAAGACCTCGAGATGACCGTCTTGCCCGGCGAAGTGTTCGGTTTCCTGGGCCCCAACGGGGCCGGAAAATCGACGACGATCCGCCTGCTGCTCGGGATGATCCGACCGACTTCTGGCAGTGCAATGATATTCGGTTGTGCCGCAACGGATGTTCGTCGATCACATGACCACATGGCGTACGTTCCCGCTGATGTCGCTCTATGGCCGAGATTGACGGGCGCTGAGATCCTGGAACTGCTGGGATGCCTGGGCCCTGGCGTCGACGTCGTTTATCGGAAGCAGTTGGTCGAGCGCTTCGCTTTGGACGTCCACAAGCAGGCCAAGACGTACTCGACCGGTAACCGGCAGAAGGTAGCCCTTGTGGCGGCATTCGCGACACGAGCCCCGCTTCTGGTGTTGGACGAGCCAACGAGTGGCCTGGATCCGTTGATGGAGAGGGAGTTTCGTGGCTGTGTCGCAGAAGCACGCGAGCGGGGCCAAACCGTGTTTCTCAGCTCTCATCAGCTGGCCGAGGTAGAAGCCGTTTGTGATCGAGTGGGTATTCTCCGTGCGGGGCGCCTCGTCGAAGTCGACACCATCGCCGATCTACGGCGGCTACGCCGGACCGTCGTCGAAGTGTCATATCGCGGCATCCAGCCCTCTCTTGTAGGTGTCGCCGGCGTATCCAATGTCGAGCATCTGAATCGAGAGAGGCTGCGGTTCAACCTGACCGGATCACCGGCAGGTGCGCTTCGAGCGCTTGGGGACGCCGACGTCACCGCACTCGCGATGCGGGAACCAACGCTCGAAGAGATCTTCCTCGCGTATTACGGAGAGGGGCGATGACCACCGCCCCGCCCCGTTCGGTGATCGACAAGCCGCAATCGGAGCAAGGGCGAGCGATGACTCGGCTCGCCGTTCGGCAGGTTCGCCGCGGCGCATTGATGGTCGCCGCCGCCTGTGCGGCGATGTCGGCGTGGGTTGCCAGCCAATATCAACCGATCGGAAACATGCTCGATGAATCTGGCCTGCAAGCCCTTGCCGAGAATTCCGCCGTCAGAGTTTTGTCCGGACCACCGGTCGCTCTCGACGATCCGGGTGGTTTCACCGTATGGCGCACCGCGACACCAGTGGCGCTGCTCGCGAGCGTATGGATTATCTTCGCCGCCACACACCTCACTCGAGGTGAAGAAGACGAAGGACGATGGGAACTCCTTCTCGCGGGGCGACTGCGCATGGCCGATATCCTCGTCCGCTGCCTAGCTGCCCTCGCTGCATCCGCGGCCTTGATCGGTGTGGCTGTCGCAATGGGCCTCTTGGCAGCACGTACCGAGGTGACTGGCACTCTGCTGTACGCGGGCGGGATAACGTGCACAGCCCTGGCTTTCGCGGCGATGGCCGTGCTTGCAGCCCAGACGGTGCCTTGGCGACCTGGTGCCATAGGGCTGGCCACCGCGGTTCTGGGCTTGGCACTTGCCTTGCGCATGATCGCCGACGGGTCGCATCGATTCGCCTGGTTCGCATGGGCTACGCCATTCGGCCTGACCACCCGCGCGGCACCGTACGCGGAGAATCGCATCCTGCCCCTCGTTGTGCTGATCGCATACCCGATGGCGCTCGGCGGAGCGGCCGTCGTCGCAGCACACCGTCGCGATCTGGGGAGCGGCATCATCGCAGCGCCGGTGAGCCGTCCGCCGCGAACTCGGCTGTTGGGGTCGGTCGAGGGGTTCGCTCTTCGCCGAACAGCGCGGAGCATGCTCTGGTGGACGACAGGCATCGCGGCATATTTCTTCGTGGCCGGAGCGCTGCTCGCCTCGATTCTGGACCTGGTCGAGACCCAACCCCGGTTCAAGGAACTCGCTGCGGCGGCCGGAACCGGCGGGGACGACCTTGCGAATGCGTTCGCGGCCGCCCTGTTCGGAGTGCTCGCGATCGCGACGGGGCTCTACGCCACAAGGCGTTTCGTCGTGATGGTCGCCGACGAGAAGGCCGGTCGATTGGCCTTGGTGCTCGCCCAGCCCATTCCCCGTATACGTCTGATATCTGCCGAGACGGCGGTGATCGCTGTCGGGGTCGCCGCCCTGCATGGCTCGGCGGCCGTCGCCCTGTGGTGCGGCGCCGTGACGACGGGCGCTCCGGTCCAGTTGAACCACGCACTGGCCGGGTCCACGACCTTCATTCCCGTGGCACTGCTCGCCGTGGGCGCCGCCGCTGTGGGCGTCGGGTGGTTCCCATCCGCGGTCGGTGCTCTCGGTGCACTTCCACTCGTTGGCGGATACCTGCTGAATGTGGCGGCGCAGACAACGAACCCTCCCGACTGGGTTGCAGATCTGTCGCCCTGGACGCACCTCACCGCAAGCCCTGATAAGCTGTTTGATGGGCTCGCCACCGCGATTTTGCTGCTAATCGGCGTCGGCTTGACCGCCCTCGGCGCGTATGGGTTCGTCAGGCGCGACACAGCAAATTGAGATGACAAATCTCACCGCCACCTCGCGACATACAGAACAGCTGACGCCCTGGCGAGCGATGCTGCGAGTCCGGCGGTTCAGCGCGACTGTGACCGGGCCACGTCGTCAGCGTCCTCCCGCTCGGCGGGCGGCCTCGCCCCGCGCCACCGGACCGTGGGTCGCGAACCGGCAACGAGGCGATCCAGACTGACTTACCATGGTCGGAGCAGCAAACGCCATTCAGAAGGTGCCCGATGTTGCGGCTCGCACCAGGAGGAATCCACATGGGGTTTATACCGGTCTTCGGAGAAATGAAGGAGACGGTCGAGGACGCCTTCGAACTTCTCAAGCGGGCGGTTACCGCCCTGGAATTGCTTGCAGCAGAACAGAAGCGGGCCAATGATTTGTACGTCGAAGTGAATCAGGGTGCGCCCCCTCGCGCCCGAATCGCCCGCAAGGTGCAATAGCCGCCGGAAGGCACAAGGGTCCGCCCGACTCGTCCCGGAGGACCAGCTGTCAGCAGACGGGTGCGTCTGGCGAAATGGACTTCGATGGCTAGCCGCCATGCCGGCGACCGGAGCTGATGCGGGCCCCGCGCCGTCGGCATCGAATCGCGGTATTCGGGGGGCCGCGGCCGCAAGCAAGGGGTTATCACCATCCGTCCGTCACCATTGCGTTCGTTCGCCTGGCGCTTAACATCGTTATATGCGTTGAGGGGGTGGCGTGAGCGATCTCGAGAACCTCGACTTTTTCACCGACAACTCGCTCGTCGATGATCCCTATGACTACTACGACGCGCTGCGACGTTGTCCGGTACAGCGCGAGCCGGCGCACGGCGTGGTGATGGTATCTGGATACGACGAGGCGGTCGCCGTGCAACGCGACCCCGACCAGAACCTGTCGGTGTGCAACATCGTGAGCGGTCCCTGGTCGGGGATCCCGGTCAACACCGCTACCGATGACATTTCGGAGGTGATCGAGCGGCACCGCCACAAGGTGACGTTCGGCGACTACTTCATAACGTTCGACCCGCCCAAGCACACCGCGCACCGCTCGTTGCTGAGCAAGTTGTTCACCCCCAAGCAGCTGAAGCACAACGCCGACTTCCTGTGGCGACTCGCCGACGAGCAGCTCGATTGCTTCATTGAGAACGGCAGCTGCGAGTTCGTCCTCGACTACAGCTTTCCTTTCACAGTGGTAGCGATCGCCCACCTGCTCGGCGTACCGGAGGGCGATCTCGAGCGGTTCCGAAGCGCTGCCGCGGTTAGCAGACTCAAAGGTGAAAGGCGCGACTTCGTTGGCGCAAGGGAAGAATGGTTCGTCGAGTACATCGAGGAGCGGCGTCGTGAACCGCGCAACGATGTCCTCTCCGAGCTTGCGTTGGCGAAATTCCCCGACGGCACGACACCCAGCGCGATGGACGTTGCCCGCGTCGCGACGTTCATGTTCGCCGCGGGCCATGGCACGTCGGTCGACTTCATGAGCAACGCGATGCTGCTGCTGGCGGAGCGACCGGATCTGCAAGAGGAATTGAGGGCAGACGGCCCAAAGATCTCAGCGTTCATCGAAGAGTTGCTTCGCTTCGAAAGTCCGATCAAGTCGAACTTCCGGATGGCACGGCGCACTACCAGGATCGGCGATGTCGACGTGAGAGCCGGTACGAGCATACTCGTGATGAATGGGGCCGCGAATCGCGATCCGCGACGGTTCGAGAAGCCCGATGAGTTCCGACTTGATCGTCCGAACGTGTTGCAGCACATCGCGTTCGGTCGAGGTATCCATACTTGCCCGGGTGCACCGATCGCGCGCATGGAAGCACGGCTGACCTTGGAGCGAGTTCTCGATCGCATGGCTGATATTCGGCTCGCAGAGCGCAAGCATGGTCCGGCGGGCGATCGTCGGCTGAAGTGGGACCGCACTTTTCTGTTCAGACGCCTCAAAGAGTTGCACCTCGAGTTCACGCATCTACGGTCCTGACGGGAAGGCGACGGTATCGGGAGTGCGACTCCCCGATGTCTATCCGGTTTATCATCGCTAACCTTCGAGGATGCGCCGCTGCGCGATCCTGATCGTCTTACTGGCGACGGTCCTCACCGGATGCGGCACGAAGCTGCCGGACCCGTCGACCTGGCCGTCGCTGTTGGTCGGAGACGACCCTCGGACCCTGGAGGCGGCGACCGCCGCAGCGCAGGAGTGGGCCGATCGTCAAGCAGCGGGCGACTTGGACGGCGCCTGGCTCATGATGAGCGCTCAGATTCAAGGCGGGATCAGCCAGGCCGATTACGTCATCCTCAGCCGAGAATGTGGCACGGGCACAGGCGATGTCCCGCTCACGATGATCGGTGTGAGGATGGATAGCGACGTTCGGGCCATCGTTCGCGCCAACCACGCGGAGAACCTCTCCAGTTCACCGTCGTTTACGAGGGCGGGAAATGGTTGGTGGCACCCGATGGCTACTTCGCGTTCGACCTGACCAAGCCAGTCGATGAGGTCATCGCCTACAGGCGGGCGACCGGCAGATGCAGAAACCAGACGCCCGCACCCACGTCCAGCCCCACGGCAGCACCCCCTTCCGCACATGGGTGGTCGGATGTGAAGGAGGAAAGGCCAGGCGCGATGGCGCATCTCAGTGCGGTGAGGATTGCCCGCCGCGAGTTCTCGGATCGACTGGTCTTCGAGTTCACCGATCGGGTTCCCGGTTACACCGTCGGATATCGGCCGCTGCCGGCGCACATGGATGCGTCCGGAGAGGAGATCCCGTTTCCGGGCGCAACCAAGATGTTGCAGATCAGCCTCAGGCCCGCGACGGCTGCCGGATGGGATGGCGGTGAGCGCACCTACTTCGGTCCGGACACCGTTTCCGGTGACACAGCGACGGTTACGGAGCTGAAGTCGGCGGGCGACTTCGAGGCCGTTCTGACGTGGGTTGCCGGCATGCGGGGGGAGGCGCCATTTGGCGTCGACGTCCTTGCGGATCCACCCCGCCTGGTGGTCGACGTCGAACACTGACGCTCTCGTACCCGCTGCGAAGTGTCAGACTGAGCCCCTTAGGGCGTTAGGCGTGCGAGGCCCGACGGACAAGCGATTAGATCAGACCGACTTTCTCTTCCGCGGTGAACCCACCCGGAAGTTCGCGCACGTAGAAGTCGTGGGTGTGGACGCTGAAATCCACTGCTGCGGTGGCAAATTCGTTAACCGACAAAACGGTGTCTCCCGTGTCGTCGATGAGGTGAAGGGTGTGGTCGTCGACGACGACAGTCAATTGCCCGGCCTTGTCGTTGATGACCCGGCTCGACGGAGCGACGCTTTCGGCGTCGTACCAGACGGCGGGCAAGGGGTGGTCGAAAAGCTCCTCGTATCGCCGGCGAAATTCGTCGAAGGAAGCCGCCTCCCGAGGACCGCCACCCGCTCCCGCCGTTTCGATGCTTCCACGTTCGCCGGCGAGCGCATACTGGATGTAGTCCCCGAAATAGCGATGACCGAACTCCGTGTATTCGATCGTGAAGAGGACGAAAGCGTGCCACGCCTCGTCGACCATCGCCGAGAACATGCCGAACGACTTGTCCGGAGTCGCCGCGCACAGCACGAGCTACTTCTTTGCCTCGGTGAAAGCTGCTCGGCGACCATCGGGGTGACTGCTACCCGATGCCGGACGAGTCGATCGACCACGTAGGCCGCGTCGAACGCCAACGCGCCCTCAAGCCGACCTTCGAGCGCCGACGTATTCACCGGACTATGCAGAAATTGCATGCGGCGCGCGCTACGGGCATGCACAAGGCGCCGGCGGTTCGCAGTGCGGGGCTCTCGATGGTGAGCCTGCCGATGGTAACCGTCTGGGTGGTGTTCTTCGTGTCTTTCATGGTGCGGACCTTCCTGGTTGTGCGGCTCCCGTCTGGAGCCAATCGGTCCATCAAAATTCGCGCGCGGTGGGAAATCGGTCTGTCGGCATATCAGGGGATGTACCGGGGGAACCCGCGGGTCCACCGGTCGGCGGAGCATGGTGATGACGTCATGCGTCCGGCCGACCTGCGAAAACGACGAGCCGACGCGCAGGGAGAGTCAAGGATCAGCCGAAGTGACTGTCAACCATCAGCCGAAACACTGTCAGTCATCACCCGAAGACCGAATGTCAGCCATCAACCGCAGTAATACACACAAAAAGTGCCCCTGGGTCAAGTCCAGGGGCGTGGTGTACGACGTCGTCGTGTGATTCTTCGTGGTGATCGGTTCAGGCGGTCAGTGCCGCG
>NZ_LZJE01000046.1:0-23113 GCF_001666865.1 Mycobacterium sp. E136 | reverse complement strand
CGGTCCTTCCCACCCGATGCCGGCACAACGCACGAATGCCAGCCCGAAGACGGCAGCGTCTGCAGGAGCCAGACACCGGGTGAGAAGACCCAACCACCGCAACGCGGCGATTACCACCCTGACACTGAGCGTCTGCACACAACACGCCGCCTATCGGCAGCGTTTTGCGCACGCTCGCGGGGGCAATTCTCTCCCGGTACGTAACTTTCATAGCCTGACTAACGATATGGCTGTTGGGTTTCGTATCGGAAGGGAAGTATGACGACTCAGGCCACGTCGGCGGCTGCCGATCCAGAGGTCGGCGGCACGGAAATCGGCTCGCGGCGCCGCAATGCGGTGTTCGTCGCGGTGCTGCTCGGAATGCTGCTTGCCGCGCTGGACCAGACGATCGTCGCCACCGCGTTGCCGACGGTCGTCGCCGACCTCGGCGGCGCGGGCCACCAGTCGTGGGTGGTGACGAGCTACCTGCTGGCGTCGACCATCGTCACGGCGATCGTGGGCAAGCTGGGCGACCTGTTCGGCCGCAAGACCGTCTTCGGCGCCGCCGTGCTGTTCTTCCTGGCCGGCTCCGTGCTGTGCGGCATCGCGACCTCGATGACCATGCTCGTCGCCTCGCGGGCGCTGCAGGGCATCGGCGGCGGCGCGATCATGGTCACCGCGATGGCGTTGATCGGCGAGGTCATACCGCTGCGTGACCGCGGTCGCTACCAGGGTGCCCTCGGCGCGGTGTTCGGCGTCACCACGGTGATCGGGCCGCTGCTCGGCGGGTTCTTCACCGACCACCTCACCTGGCGGTGGGCGTTCTGGATCAACGTGCCCGTCGCACTGGTGGTGCTCGCGGTCGCCGCGGTGGCGATCCCGCCCCTGACGAAGTCCGGCAAGGCCGTCATCGACTACGCGGGCATCGTGTTCGTCGGGCTGGGCGCGTCGGGCCTGACGCTGGCGACGAGCTGGGGCGGCAGCACGTACCCCTGGTCGTCACCCACCATCATTGGGCTGTTCGCCGCCTCGTTCGCGGCCCTGGCGATCTTCGTGTGGGTGGAACTGCATGCCGCCGAGCCGATCCTGCCCATCCGCCTGTTCGCCAGCCCGGTGTTCACCGTGTGTTGCATCCTCGGTTTCATCGTCGGCTTCGCGATGTTGGGCGCGCTGACGTTCCTTCCGACCTTCATGCAGTTCGTCAACGGCGTCTCGGCGACGACGTCGGGCCTGCGCACGCTGCCGATGGTCGCGGGCATGCTGATCACCTCGATCGGCAGCGGCCAGATCGTCGGGCGCACCGGCAGGTACCGGATCTTCCCGATCGCGGGCACCGCGACCATGGCGGTGGCGTTCCTGTTGCTGTCCGGGATGGACGCCGCGACGCCGACCTGGCAACAGTCGCTGTATCTGTTCATCCTCGGCACCGGGATCGGACTGTGCATGCAGGTGCTCGTGCTCGTCGTGCAAAACACCTCGAGCTTCGCCGACCTCGGGGTGGCCACTTCGGGCGTCACGTTCTTCCGCACCATCGGAAGCTCCTTCGGCGCGGCGATTTTCGGCAGCCTGTTCGCCAATTTCCTGGCCAGTCGGATCGGGCCCGCGCTGGTGGTCAGCGGCGCCCCGCCGCGCGCAGCGGAGTCGCCACAAGCCCTACACATGCTGAGCCCGCAGATGGCCGCGCCGGTCATCGACGCCTACGCCGACTCGCTGGGCCGGGTGTTCCTGTTTGCGGTGCCGGTGGCGGTGGTCGGCTTCGTTGTCTCGCTGTTCCTCAAAGAGGTGCAGTTGCGGGAGGTGGAGACGGTGTCGGCCTCCGATCTGGGTGAAGGCTTCGGCATGCCCAGCACCGAATCGCCCGAGAAGATCCTCGAGGTGGCCGTCGGCCGACTGTTCCGCGACTCGCCGGAGATCCGCCTGCGCAGCCTGGCCCGAGAACCCGGATGTGACCTCGACGTCAGCCAGATGTGGGCACTTCTGCAGATCTACCGGCAGAACCAGGTGTTCGGATCGGCGACGCTGACCGACATCGCCGAACGTCTCCGCGTGCCGTACGAGATCATCGAGCCGACCTTCGACGATCTGGTGCGACGCGGCCTGGCGCTTCGCACCGGCGAGCGGCTCTGGCTGACCCAGAACGGGGTTCGGCAGGTCGATGCCATTTCGACGGCGATCGTGGGTCGCATCGTCGAAAAGCTGGCCACCTCGCCGACCTTCGAAGGGCGCCCGGACCGGTTCCAGGTCGAGGCGGCGCTGGAGCGCATCGCACACCGAATGCTCCTGCAGCGGGACTGGACCGACGACCGCCAGCTCGTGACCACCGGCTGACCGGCGCGAAGTCGAAACTAGAACGCGTTCCAATTCGAGGCGGGCGGGCGTACCATGCCGCCATGAGTCGAATTGGAGACTTCGCCGACGACGACGCTGCCGCCTGGGTGACGAAATCGCCGGATATCGGTGTCGCGATGGCCGGCTTCACCAATGCGGTCTACACCAAGAACCGGCTGCCGATGCGGGTCCGCGAACTGGCGCGGATGGTCATCGCGTTGGACAACGAATGCGTGGTGTGCCAGAACACCCGTGACTCCGAGGGTCTGGCGGCCGGCGTCGATGAGGACCTCTATGACCACGCGGCCGAGTGGCGGACGTGGCCGGGCTACAGCGAGCAGGAGCGCATCGCCGCCGAGTTCGCCGAACGCTTCGCCAGTGACCACACCGGCCTGCGCGACGACGAGGACTTCTGGCAGCGCTGCCGCGAGCACTTCTCCGATGAACTGCTGACCGACCTGGCGCTCTCGTGCGCGATGTGGTTGGGCATGGGCCGGATGTTGCGCACGCTCGACATCGGCCAAAGCTGCAAGATCACGCTGTAACCGCTTCGAGGCGCGCACAATGGCTGTGGTGAAATCTGCGACGGCCAAACCGCTCGCGGCGGCGGCGATCGCCCAACTCGAGGCCGACGGGGTAGCGACCCTGATCGGCACGGTGGTGAACGCGGCGGGCCTCACGCTCGCCAAGACCGTTCCGTTGCGGCGGATGGGCACGTTCGCCGACCCCGGTCTCGGGGCCAGCCCGGTGTGGCACGTCTTCGCGATCGACCAGAGCGGCATCGTCTTCGGTGACGAGATCGGCGTGGTGGGGGATCAGCGGATTCGGATCGACCTCGGCGCGTTGCGCATCCTCGGCGATGGTTTAGCTTGGGCGCCAGGCAATTTCTTCAACCAGGACGGCACCCCGGACTCGTACTGCAGCCGTGGTGCCCTGGGCCGGGTGGCGGATCGGTTGTCCGACGCCGGGATCAGCACGGTGGTGGGCCACGAAATGGAGTTCGTGCTCGTCGGTCCCGACGGCAGCCGGCTCCCGTCGCACCTGTGGGCCCAGTACGGCCTGGCCGGAGTCTTGGAGTACGAGGGGTTCGTCCGCGACGTGACCGATGCGGCGACAGCGTCGGGCGTCGCGATCGAACAGTTCCACCCCGAGTACGGCGTCAACCAGTTCGAGATCTCGCTGGCCGCGCTGCCGCCGGTCGCGGCCGCCGACGCACTGGTGCTGATGCGGATCATCATCGGCCGGGTCGCGCGGCGGTACGGCATGCGGGTGAGCCTGTCGCCGGTGCCGTTCGCCGGGGAGGTCGGATCGGGTTCGCATCAACACTTCTCGATGAAGCGCGGCGACGTCCCGCTGTTCTCCGACGGCGACGGCGTCAACGGCCTCACCGCCGAGGGGGAGTCAGCGGTGGCGGGGCTGCTCGCCGGACTGCCGGATGCCCAAGGCGTGCTCGCCGGGTCCGTGCTGTCGGGCCAACGCATGCAACCCGGTCACTGGTCCGGAGCAACGGTCTGTTGGGGGACCGAAAACCGCGAAGCCGCAGTGCGATTCCTGATCGGCGGGGTGAGCAACCCCTCGGGAGCCAATGTCGAGGTGAAGGTCATCGATCCGTCGGCCAATCCGTACCTGGCGACGGCGACGATCCTGGGCCTCGCCCTGGACGGGATCAAACAGGGACGGAAGCTTCCGCCGGAGACGACGGTCGATCCCGCCACGCTCACCGACGAGCAGCGACAGCGGGCAGGCATCGTGGCCATGGCGGACAACCAGGCCGATGCCGTCGACGCGCTGGACCGTTCCGAGCTGATGCGCGACATTCTCGGCGACGCGGTCGTCGACTCCGTTGTCGCCGTGCGTTGTTACGAACAGAAGAACTTCGGCGACCTCAGCGCGCAGGACGCTGCCGACAAATTCCGGTTGGCGTGGAGCGTCTGAGTCCTGCCCTGTTGCATTGCCCGGCGGATAGAGAATCCTTCCCAGCGCACTAGCTGAATCTGGCTTTGCGGCGATTCCGGGTGACAAGGCGATCAACGAGTATCGCGATAGTCGCAGCGCATGCGACACACAAAACCCGACAACGTCGAAGAGGAGAAGAGAAATGCCTCGTTCACGCACCACCTCACTTGCCGTGGTGACGGCCGCCGTACTCGGCACGCTCATCACCACGATCGCACCCGTCGCCCACGCCGAGAAACTCTCCGAGAAGACCATCAAGAGCGAATGCGCATCGGCCGGCGGCACCTACACCACCACAACCAAAGGCGGCATGCGGTTCTCCACGTGTGACTACAAAGACAACGAGGGCAACAAGTTCCGTGACTACTACGCCGACGGTGGGTACTACTCGACGCGCCCGTTATGAGCCTATTTGATCAACCGCCGCCTCAGACCAGACCGGTCGCGTCGAACACCCACGACATGTCGGCGTTGGCGAAGTCCTCCATCCAGGTCGGCGGCGCGTTGTTAGCCAGCGCACCCATGTCCCAGTAGTCCTTCCACAGGGTGATCTTGCCGTCCTCGACGCGATGCACCGTGACGAACTGAAGCACGGCTGATTCGCCGGTAGGCCAATGCCATTCCTCGGAATGCTCGTACATGACGTCTGTGCCGTTGTCGACCATAAGGCCGGTGAAGTTCTCGTAGGAGGCCAGCGGCTCGAGGCCGATCTTGAGCCGCTTTACGATGTCCTCCGGACCGCGCGCGGCGGCCGCCGGGCCCACGGGCATGTCGAGGTAGATGCAGTCCTCGGACAGGAAGGTCTTGACCTCCTCCCAGTCACGCGCCGACAGCGCCTTCCACATGCCGAGAACCGTATCCTCAACCGACACTGGTCAATTCACCTTCCTGTGAGGCGGGCGCAGGTGACTTGTGTGCTGCGCGCAGGAAACGCCCGGTCCGCCGTTGGCCGACGAGCTCGGTCTGCTTACCGTCCAAGAAGACCGCACGGCCGCCGACGAACACCGCCGCTACCGTCTCGTCGTTGCGGTTGACCATGCGGGGCAGGCCGCCGTACTGGTCGACACGCTCCTCGGCGTAACGGTCCAGCGAGTCATCGAGGTGGTCCGGGTCGACGATCACGACGTCGGCCCGGTCGCCCATGCGCAGATGCCCGGCGTCCAGCCGGTACCAGTCGGCCAGCTCGCCGGTGAGCCGGTGCACCGCGTGTTCGATTGTCATGAACGGCTTTCCGGCGCGTTCGGCGCTGTGCACATGGCGAAGCAACCGTAACCCCATGTTGTAGAACGCCATGTTGCGCAGGTGCGCGCCCGCGTCAGAGAAGCCCATCTGGATACCCGAGTCCGCCGCGAGCTTCTTGAGCACCTTGGGACGGTGGTTGGAGATCGTGGTGCGCCAGCGCAACGCCGTGCCGTGTTCGAGCACCAAATCGAGGAACGCGTCGACGGGATGCACACCGCCCCGCTCCTGCCCGACCTGGCCGAACGACTTGCCGACGACCGAGGCGTCGGGGCACGCGACGATCTCGGCGTCGAAGAAATCGCGCTGCCACACCCGAATACCGAGCTTGCTCTCGTACTCCTTGCGGAAGCGCCGGCGGTAGGCGGCGTCCCGCATCAACTCATTGCGCTCGACCTCGTCGCGCAGATGCAGCGCCGCCGCACCCGCGCCGAACTCCTCGAACACCACCAGGTCGATGCCGTCGGCGTAGACCTCGAACGGGACGGGCAGGTGCTGCCAACGGAAGTTCCCACCGAGCTTGTTGACCAGCCGGGCCGCCGGGCCCAGGGCGTGGATGCTGTACGGGTTCGACTTCACGTCCGCCGCCGACAACAGGCTGGTCTTGAGCGGGTTGCGGACGATGCCGAGCGACTGCGCCAGCTGCGAGCCGAGGTTGAGCGGGTTCTGAATGTCCGGGCCCGACTGCAGGATTCGGCCAGTGCGTCGCAGCAGCGACTTCAGCCGGCGTAGCTCACGCGGCTTTGCGTACGTCGACGGTAGGGTCCTCGAGCGGCACACGTCGCCGTCGAGCTTGTCGAACAGCAGTTGTTGCGAGGACATTCCGACGAACCCGGCCTTGAGCGCCTCGGACAGCCAGCGCTCCATCTGAGCCTGCTCGGCTTTGGTGGGTCGCTGGTCTTTGCGGGTGGCGCGATCGAGTCCCATCGTCGCGGCGCGCATGTCGGAGTGGCCGATGAAGGCCGCGATGTTGGGGCCGAGTGGTCGCGACTCCAGCGCCTGGATGTATTCCTCGCAGTTCGTCCAGGTCTTGTGCTGCTCGACCGCGCCGATCACGTGGTCGCGCGGGATGGCCTCCACCCGGCCGAAGATGTCGCCGGCGTCGCTGGCGTCGACGTGCACGGTGGACAGTGAGCAGGACCCGAGCATCACCGTGGTCACGCCGTGGCGCAGCGATTCGGCGAGGGCCGGCCCGTTGAGCACCTCGACGTCGTAGTGGGTGTGGATGTCGAGCATGCCGGGCATGACCCACTTGCCGGTGGCGTCGATGACTTGCGGGCAGCCTGTGGCGTCGAGTTCGTCGGGGCTGATCGACACGACGTGCCCGTCGCGGATGCCCAGGTTGCGGACCGCCGACGGGGCACCGGTGCCATCGAACCAGCGGCCGTTGCGGATGATCGTGTCGTAGGTCACCCCGTCATAGAACCGTCCGCCAATTAGCCTGTCAATCGAATCCGTGAACAGATTCGAGAATTTGTCTACTTACTCGACTGACATGCACTTATTCGCGCGTCCACCTGTCCGCTGAGTGGGTTCCGGTGGCGTCGGCATCGGGGCATACTCGCGGAGGTGACCCCTTTGCAGCGGTACATCGCCGAAGAAATCGCCACCGATCACGTCGATGGATTGCTGTCCCGACGCGAAGCGCTGCGCCGGCTCGCGCTGCTGGGTATCGGCACCGCGGGGGCCACGGCGTTGTTCGCCGCATGCAGCCAGAACCGTGAGCCGACGACCGACGCCCCGGCCACGTCGAGCGGCGCCGCCACCGCGAGCGCCCCGCCGCCCGGCAGTGAGAACACCGTGCCAACCACCCCGATCACCTGGACCGGACCCCGTGGCGAACTGCAGGCCGCGTGGGCCGAAGCCCAGGAGCCACGCGGCGCCGTTCTCGTGATCCACGAGAACAAGGGCCTCAACGACCACATTCGCTCGGTCGCCGGCCGCTTCGCCGGAACCGGATACTCCGCGTTGGCGATCGACCTGCTCTCCGCTCAGGGCGGTACGGCTACCTTCGCCGATCCCGCCGAGGCGACGGCCGCGCTGGGCAAGATCCCGCCGGAGGACGCGACCGCCGACCTGAAATCGGGTGTGGACGAACTGCAGAAACGCGTACCCGGCAAGAAGGTCGCCGCCGTCGGCTTCTGCATGGGCGGTGGTTACGTGTGGCGGCTGTTGGCCGCCGGTGAACCCAGGCTGTCGGCCGCTGTGCCGTTCTACGGACCAACGCCGGACAATCCCGACTTCTCTGGCTCTAAAGAGGTTGCGGTGCTTGGCATTTACGCGGCACAGGATCAGCGGGTCAACGCCACCGAACCCGTCGCGCGGGCCGCGCTCGAGAAGGCGGGCCTGGTCTTCGAGTTGGTCACCGAACCCGACGCCAACCACGCGTTCTTCAACAACACCGGGGAGCGGTACAACGCGGCGGCAGCGGCCGACGCGTGGCGCCGCGTGCAGGACTGGTTCAGCCGCTACCTGGCCTGATGTCGTGCTTACGCAAGGAAAGGCAGCACATGAGGGCCCGGTGGTGGCCTACGATCCGAAGATGATCAGGTCGCTGATGGTCGCGGTCTTCACCGTTGCCCTGAGCTGTCTGTCGGTGACCGCGGTGGCGGACGCCGAGCCGGCCGATCCGCCATGCACCTTCACGCTCTCGGCACCGCACGTCGTCCAGGTGTCGGGCACCGACATGGTGGCGGTGACGATGACGCCTGCCGACTGCAACGGCGGCACGCCCTATCAGTCGGTCGCCTGCGTCGAACTCCAGGGCAGCCCCGGGCCGCAGCGATGCGAGCAGAACAACGGTCTGCTGACCGCGCTGGCGTACTACTCGCCGTACCAACCGGGCGCCACCTATGTGGCCACCGGCCGCGGTTGCTCGACGGCGGGCAACCCTCCCGAACCGGTCTGCCGGCCGTGGGGACCGTTGGCCGCCACGCTCTGACGTCACGCCGCGACGTACACCTCGGGTCCGGGATCGAAGCGGTACCCGCGGCTGCGGATCGTCGTCAGGACTCCGGCGAACCGGCCTAGTTTGGCTCGTATCCGACGGATGTGGGTGTCGACGGTCCGCCGCGAATCACCTGGCGACCGGTCCTGCCAGACCTGGGCGATCAACTCGTCGCGCGAAATGACGGTGCCCGGCCGTGTCGCGAAGTGGCACAGCAATTCGAACTCGCGGTAGGTCATCCGCACACACTGCCCGTCGACACGCACCTCGCGCGCGGCCCGGTCGATCGACAACCCGGTGGCCGGTCGGGGCCGGTGACGCGGCGTGGAGGCGCGGGTGATAGCCGCCTCGCGCACCCGGACGCCGGGAACCGACGTGGCGATGAGGCGTCCGTACTCGTCCGCGAGATGCGCTGTGCGGCCCGCTAATACGGGTGAGTCGTGGGGGATGTCGAAAACCAGCACCACCTGAAGCTCGGCAGCGATCATGCCCTGCCGATGCGAGGCGGACTGGTACACCCCATCACTGTCATCGCGCCCGACCGTGCGGCCCAGCTTTTCGCTCGCCCTGAGCACAACGCCTAGAACGCCGCCAGCACCTGACCCGCGTACGTGGTGGTGATGAACTCCCGGGTCGATTCGCAGTTCAGCGCGTGGGCCAGCGCACGCACCGCGACGCCGTCATGGTTGTCGGGTCTGGCCACCAGATATTCGGAGTACGCCGGGTTTCCACGGTCGCAGTACAGGGCGCTGCCGATGTCGACGCCCCATTCCATCGCCTGGTTGCCGAACAGGAAGACCACGTCGAAGTCCTCGC
Source organism: Mycobacterium sp. E136 (assembly GCF_001666865.1). Lineage (NCBI taxonomy): Bacteria > Bacillati > Actinomycetota > Actinomycetes > Mycobacteriales > Mycobacteriaceae > Mycobacterium > Mycobacterium sp. E136. The sequence goes on along the minus strand of NZ_LZJE01000046.1, from coordinate 13,848 downwards.
GCAGTTCGCCCAGCGTCCAACTGGTCAGCTCCTTGAAGATCAGCCGGCGTGGGTTGGCCCTGATGTCGGTCAAACCCACTAGGCCCTTGCGCGCACGCACACACTCGATCAGCCCCAGGTCGTCGAGCATCACCAGCGACCGGTCGACGTTGACCGGGTCCGACGGCAGCGCCACTTCGGCGTAATCGGGAATGGCGGCCACGTCGGCGATCTCGGTGGAGTACAACCCGAACGGCTCGATGTGCACCGGCACGACCGGCACCAGGAGGTTTCCCGTGCGACGGTTGAAGTCGTCCAGGAACGGCAGGTACTGGAAGAAGTTCGCGTGCAGACGTCCCGCGGCGAGCAACTCGTTGGGTTCGTCGAAACTCTCGAATATCTCGATCTGCAGGTCGATGTCGTGTCGCACCATCAGATCCCGTGCATGATCGAGGATCTCGGCGTGCGGCACCGGTGTGGCCCCCACCCGCAGCGGGCGCCCCCTGGCCCGCACCGCTCGCACCGAGCTGCTCACCGCCCGAAGACTACAGAGGCGGCCGAGGTGTGCAAGTCCGCCCGTATGTTTCCAATTGTTACTACCTAGGACTCACGGTGACTTCAGATGTGGTGCCACGCAGCGCGTTATCCCTATCGTGCCCGTAACTACCACCGAAGGACGCAGTACATGTCTGAAATCGTCGCGCCTCCAGAAGCTTTGAGCGAGGAAGCCGGAGCGCCCGCACGCAAGCTGCGGGGCAATCTCGGGGTGCCCGCCATCGTGTTCATGGTCGTCGCCGCGGCGGCACCACTCGGTGTGATCGGCGGTGTCGTCCCGCCGGGGCTGGCCTCGGGCAACGGCGCCGGGTTCCCTGCGACCTTCGTCGCCGCCACCATCGTGCTGCTGTTCTTCGCGGTCGGTTTCACCGCACTGACTCCCTACGTCGAGGAGGCGGGGGCGTTCTTCTCCTATGTCCGCAAGGCTCTGGGTTTTCCGGTCGGCATCGGCATCGCGTTCGTCGCACTCCTGAGCTACGTCGCGCTGGAGGCCGGCGTCTACGGCCTACTCGGCCCGGCAGGCGTCAGCGTCGTCGAACTGTTCGGCGGCCCCACCCTTCCGTGGTGGTTGTTCGCCGCGGTCGCCTTCGTGGTCACCACCTATCTCGGTTACCGCAACATCGAGCTGTCCAGTCGGGTGCTCGCCGTGCTCCTGACCGCCGAGATCGCGATCGTGTTGGTCCTCGACCTGGTGATCGTCGTGCAGGGCGGCGACCACGGGCTGTCCAGCGGCATCGTCAATCCGAACGCAATCTTCTCCGGCTCGTTGGGCATCGGGTTGTTGTTCGCGCTGATCAGTTACGTCGGGTTCGAGGCCACCGCGATCTTCCGGGACGAGGCCCGCACCCCGGAACGGACCATCCCGCGCGCCACCTACGCCGCCTTGCTCCTCATCGGCGTGTTCTATGCGGTCACCAGCTGGGCGTTGATCTCGGGCTGGGGCGACGAGCAGGCCATCACCCAGGCCACCGAGGCGGGCGGCACATTCCTGGCCGACACCGCCCAGCGCTACATCGGCCTCGTCGGCACCGACATCATCACCGTCCTCTATTTCACCAGCCTGTTCGCCTGCATCCTGGCCTTCCACAACGTCGCGTCGCGCTACGTGTTCGCGCTGTCGCAGCGCGACGTGCTTCCCGCGTCGTTGAGCTATCCGCACACCAAACACGGCTCGCCGCACCAGGCTTCGCTGTGGATCTCCGGTGTCGTCGCGGTGAGTATCGCGCTGGCGGTGGTCTTCACGCTCGACCCGGCCGCGCAGTTCTACACCTGGTTCGCCGGCACGACGACCGTCGGATTCGTGGTGCTGCTGATCGCCACGTCGGTTTCGGTTCTGGTGTTCTTCGCTCGCGATCGGCGGGGCCATTCACAGTGGCGGGTGCGTATCGCACCGGCGCTGGGGCTCGTCGGGCTGACCGCGGCGCTGGTGCTGATTCTCGCCAACCTGAGGGATCTGGTGGGTGGTTCGAGCATCCTCGCCTGGATCGTCATCGGGCTGCTGGTCGGCTCCTTCGCCGTCGGCACAGTCGTCGGCACCCGCGTCGGGGAACAGGCCCACACATGACGCAGACGATCGAATCCGCTCCGGCGGCCGAGCGAGAACTGCTGGCCCGCCTCGACGACGGCTCCCTGACCGAGATCGAGGTCGCGTGGAGCGATCCGTTCGGCCACGCGCAGGGCAAGCGCATCCCGGCGGCTCAGTTCCTCGAACGCGCGCGCGGCGCCGGGTTCGCGTTCTGCGAGGCGTCGCTGGGCTGGAACACCGACGGAACCGTGATCGAGTCGTTGCGGCTCACGAACTGGGACGGCGGCTATCCCGACGTGTACGCCGTACCCGACCTGACCACCTTCCGCCCACTGCCGTGGCGGCCCGGCGTCGGCCATGTCATCGCCGATGTCGTTGCGCACGACCGCAATCCGTCGCTGCTGGATCCGCGCGCCGTCCTGCGGCGGGTGCTGGCGCGGCTCGCCACCCACGGCTACACGGCCAAGGTCGGCGTGGAACTGGAGTTCTATCTGCTCGACCCCGACGGGTCGCCGTTTCAACACGACATCCACGCCTACTCGCTGGAGAACGCCAACGCGCTCGACCCGCTGATCACCGACCTATACGAAACCCTCGGCGCTTTCACCCGATTGGAGGGCATCCAGACCGAGTACGGCCCGGGGCAGGTCGAAACGAACCTCGTCTACACCGACGCGCTCGAGGCGGCCGACGACGCCGCGCGGCTCAAATACGCCGCCAAGGAGGTAGCCCGCAAACACGGCAAACTGGCGTCCTTCATGCCCAAGCCGTTCACCGAGCACTCCGGCAGTTCCGCTCATCTGCACATCTCGTTGTGGCACGACGGCGCACCGGCTTTCGCGCCGGTCGACGGCGGCGAGAACGACCTGGCGCTGCGGGCGATCGCGGGACTGCTCGAGCATCTACCGTCGATCACATTGTTCGGTGCCCACTCGGTGAACGCCTACCGTCGCTTCGCACCCGATTCGTTCGCCCCCACGACGGTGACGTGGAGCCGCGACAATCGCAGTGCCGCGGTGCGCTCCCTGGTCGAGTCCGATCCGAACGCCACCCGGATCGAATTGCGTAGCGGTGCCTCTGATTCGAATCCCTACTGGCTGGTCGCCTCGGCGCTGGCCGCGGTGGTCGCCGGTATCGAGGCGGGCCGCACACCGGCCGAGCGCGGCGAGGGCAATCTCTACGGCAGCGGAGCACCGCTGCCGGAGTCCCTCGGGGTGGCGCTGGCGTTGGCCACCCAGGACGACACGATCACGGAGATCCTCGGTGCGGATTCCGTGCACGACTTCGCCGCGATCGCCCGCAGCGAGTGGGAGCAGTACATCGGCCATGTCAGCGACTGGGAACGCCGACGCTATCTGGCCAATTCATGACGCACGCACCACGGCCCGCGTACGTCGACGATGTGTTGGGTGGCTCCACGGAAGACAGGTTGGTCAGGTTGCCCCCGATCGTCGACGACCTCAGCAAGGCCGATGCGGAGGCCGAACGTGAGCGGGTGCTGCAGTACGACGCCGTCGAGCGCCTGCGTCACGCCGGCCTTCTCGGGCTGCGGGTTCCCGTCCGCTACGGCGGGCCCGGGGCCAGCGCGCGCCAAGTGCTCTCGACTGTCATCGCGATCGCCCGCGGTAGTTCCAATGTGGCACAGGCCCTTCGGCCGCACTTCGGGTTCGCCGAGCGGCTTCTGAGCAACCGCGCCAGCGAGGCCGACCGGGAACACTGGTTTCCGCGGATCAACGACGGCGCGGTCTTCGGCAACGCCATCACCGACGGCAACGGCAAATCGCCGTCGAGTTCGGAAACCCGCCTGGTTGCCGACGCCGAAGGTGTCCTGCGACTCAACGGCTACAAGTTCTATTCCACCGGAACGCTTTTCGCCGACCTCATCGCGGTTTCCGCCGTAGACGCCGACGGCAGGGACCTGCAGGCGATCATCCCGGCCGATCGTGACGGCGTCGAACTCTACGACGATTGGGACGGTTTCGGTCAGCGCGCCACGGCCAGTGGCGGCACCCGGTTCACCGACGTGATCGTGCACCCGGTGGAGGTGACCACCGTGTCCGACGGCAAGCGCCTCGGACACGGCACGGCGTTTCTGCAGTTGTATCTGGCTGCCGTGACGGCGGGTATCGCGCATGCCGTCACCGACGACGCGGTCACCTACGTGCGGACGAAGGCGCGCCCGGCGTCGCACTCATTGGCCGACTCGGCATCCGGGGATCCGTTCGTGTTGCAGGCAGTCGGCAGCATCGCCGCCGATGCCGCCGCCGCCGAAGCGCTCGTCCTTGCCCCGCCGACGAGATCGACGAGGTGGTCGACCGCGGCAGGCAGGACGATCCCGACTCCCTCGCCGAACTGGCGATTTCGGTGGCCAAAACGCAGTTGGTGTCGGAACGTCTGGCCCTGACTGCAGCCGAGCGGTTGTTCGACACCGGGGGAGCGTCGGCCACCGCACGATCGCGCAACCTCGACCGGCATTGGCGCAACGTCCGAACGATCGCCAGCCACAGTCCGTTGGCCTACAAGGCTCACGCCGCCGGCAATCACGCGGTCAACGGCGTCTGGCCGCCCGCCAACGGCTACTTCTGAGCACGCGCCGTTTAGGCACGGTCCCGCCCGGGCACACGCAGAATTAGCGGGTTCGTCAATGAGCCGGCTCGACAAATCAGAGGAGCCGACATGGATAGCAACGTCATCGTGTGGATCATCGTCGCCATCGCTGTCATCGCCGCCATCGTGCTGGTGGCGGTCCTGGCACGCAATGCGCGCAACAAGCGCCGTCGCCTCGAAGCCGAGCGCCTCCGCACCGAGGTCGACCAGAAGTCGCAGCATCTCCAGAAGCGCGAGACCGTGGCTCAGGAAACCGAGGCACGCGCCCGCGCCGCGCAGGCCGAGGCGGAGGCGAAAGCCGCTGAGGCGGCCCGCCTGCAGGATGCGGCGCGTACGCACCGCGATGCGGTGACCACCAAGCGCGACGAACTCGACGAACAGCGCGCCCGCGCCGACGCCCTGGACCCGAAGACCCGCGCGTCCGAACCGGTCGCGGATGCCACGCACACCAAGACCGACGGTGTGCGAGACGATTTCGCCGCGCGGCCCGATCACACCCGGGCTCCCGATCACACCCGGGCTCCCGAGCAGCAGCGCCGGCCGTGACCGGCGAAGCCAAAAACGTTTCGGCCGTCCTGTTCGACATCGACGGCACGCTGGTCGACTCGAACTACCTGCACGTGCACGCGTGGTACCGGGCGTTCGAGGAGGCCGGCCACCCGGTCGAGGCCTGGCGTATTCACCGCTCCATCGGAATGGACGGTACGACGCTGGTCGAGACCTTGGCGGCGAACGCCGACGCGGAGGCCCGTAGCCAGGCCAAGGACCTGCACTCGCGCTACTACAAGGAATTGGCACCGCATCTCAAACGGTTGCCGGGCGCCCGCGAACTGCTCGAGGCGGTGCACAAACTCGACATCCGGGTCGTATTGGCCACCTCGGCGCCCGAGGAGGAACTGTCGATGCTGCGCGAGGTGCTCGACAGCGATCACCTGGTGTACGCGGTGACCTCGTCGGAGGACGTCGACACCGCCAAACCCGAACCCGACATCGTCGAGATCGCGCTTCAACGCGCGGGTGTGCCCGCCGCACACGCCGTGTTCGTCGGTGACACCGTCTGGGACGTGGAGGCCTGTAAGCGGGCAGGCGTGGACAGCATCGGAGTGCTCAGCGGAGGAGTTTCCCGCGGAGAGCTCGAAAAGGCCGGAGCACAACGCGTTTTCGAGCATCCGCTGGAGTTGTGCCAGCATCTCGACGACACCTCGATCGCCGCGCTGGCCAACATCGTCGGAGCCCGCTGACCGAGCGCCCGGCGTCAGCGGGGCAGCGCGTAGCGCAGGATCGCTGCGACGCCGTCGGCCGGATCGATGCGCTCATCGGTGCGGATCAGTGCGGCGCCGGTGGTGATCGCGGCCATCGGCAGCGCCTCGTCGGCCCGCAACGTCTGGCTGGGAGCGGTTCCGAGCTCGGACAGCACATCGGCGTTCGGCGCGATCGTGGTGAGGTCGTCGCCGGCGACGACAGTCGCATCCCCGACGTCGCCGATGATCAGGGTCTCCACCGCACCCGCCCGCAGCGCGGCGGTGACGCCGTCAAGGCCCTCGGTCGCCATGCCCTCGCCGCGTCCGAGTTCGGCTGTCAGGCGTTGCGCGGCGTCGTCGATCTCGGCGATCCGGCGGCGCTGGAACTCCTGGTCGATTTCGTGTCGCAAATCCGCGTCGTCGAATCCGCTATGACGTGCGCCGACGTTGACTTCGACGGCCAGCGAGGCCACCCGCTGGGGTAGTTGGGAGGTGAGGTCGGTGCGCGACTGCACCTCGCCGACGACGAACACGACCTCGGGCTTGGCGTCGTCGACCAACGTGGTCAGCTGGCTCGCGACCGCGCGGATGTTTTGTTGTCGCGCGCCCTCGCTGGCTCGCTGCGGATCGCCGTATCCCGGCGACTCGGCACCCGACGCCTTGTGCACCGGATACGCGTCGCCGTCGACGGTGTCCGACACGGCGGTGCCCTCGCGGAACAGCGTGATGTCGCCACCTTCGTGGTCGACGATGACGACCGCGTACGTCGGTCGGTCGAGTCCGTGTTCGACGACGGGGACGATGTAGGGCAGCGCCGAGACGCGGACGACGGGATCGATGGGTCGGATCAGGTGTTCGTTGACGAGCACACCGTCGGCGCTGGCCACGACGGCGCGGCCGCTTGGCCCCACCGGGGGAGCCGCGTCCGAGACGGCCTGCTCGATGCTCTCCGTCACCGCCGGATCGGCGCCTTGGCGCTCGAGCTGTTCGCGCAGCGAGCGCCACTTCAGTTCCATCTGGGCGGCCGCGTCGGCGGTGTTGTGGGAGTCGTCGAAGTACACCGATGCGTAGGGGCCGTTCGAGGTCAGCAGGGTACGAAAGTGATCGGGATGCATGGCCGTCGGTTACCCATGCAGGAGCTGACGACACAAGCTTTCGGCCAGCCACGCGCTGAACCGTTTCGACGACCACCCGCGCACTCGCACCAGGCGGTCGTAGAGCAGGGGATCGGCCGACAACCACGCGATGTCCGCCGCCTCGGCCCGTTTCAGTGCGCGGTCGAGCGCCCCCAGCTGCGTGAGCCGGTCGACGATGCGGCGCGCACCATCGAGCCGCTGCCGCTCGAAGCGTGCCGCCAACTCCCGCGCCTCGGCGTCGGTCCCCGCGGCGACCTCCAGCGCCGCGAACAACCGGGCCGTGCGCGCGTCGATCGCGGTGATGACGCCGGCCCAGCTGCGCAGCAGGGTGGCGGCGTCGGTACCGGCCAGCAGCGCGCGCATCTCGTCGCGATCGGTCAACGTCACCGGCTCGTCATCGCCGGCGACCGCCCATTCCATCGCCAACCTCAAGAGATCCACCTTGCCGCCGACCGAGCTGAACACGGTCTTGCGGCTCACGCCTGCGGCGGTCGCGACAGCGTCGATGGTCGTCGCCGCGTAGCCCTCCTCGACGAATAGTCGCTGCGCCGCTTCGACGATCCTGCGCCGCGTTTGTCCTGCCTGCGCAGCGCGCAGCTGCGACGAGTAGCGCCGCTTGACAGAGGCTGTCATTCGAGTGACCCTTCATATATTGAATACACTATAGGTTACCTGAAAAGAGATGCGATGAGGATCATCGTCGTCGGTGCCGGGCCGGCTGGGTTTTACAGCGCGATCGCCTTGGCGCGGCGTGGCCGCGAAGTCCTTGTCGTCGACCGCGACCCCGGCCCACCCGAACGCGGATGGTGGCGGCGTGGCGGAGTGATGCAGTTCCACCAGGCCCACACCTTCCGTCGCCAGGTGATCGACACGCTGTCCGCGGAGATGCCCGACGTGCTCGACGCGTTGAACGCGGCGGGCGCCGAAACCGCGACGGACAACCGCGGCGGGGCGGTGGGTCTGCTGTGCCACAGGATGACCTTCGACCGTGTGCTCTGGGCCCGCGCCGTTGCGCACCGCAACCTCACGTACTACCCGGGCAACGTCGACGCCGTGCACGTAGGCCGGACCGGCAACGTCGCCGTCCGCGTCGGAACCGCGACGCTGGAAGCGGATCTGGTGCTCGACGCGTCAGGGCGCGACAGCCGCTTCACTCGCTCGATCCGCCCACCGGCCAGGGGCGAGGCGTGCGGCGCGGCCTACGTCAGCCGGCAGTACCAGCTGCACCGGAGGGCCGCACCGCCGCCGATGTCGACGCCGTTCGGGACGGTGCTGTCCCTGAACGGGTACTGGGCGCTGGCCTATCTGCACGACAACGGCGCGTTCTCGGTGACGATCGTGCACGACGGCACCGAGCCACGACTGCTCCAACTCCGCCACCCGGAAACCTTCGAGGCCGCCGTACGCGAGATACCGACACTCTCGGACTGGATCGAGCCGTCACGAAGCCGAGCACTCACCGGGGTCATGCCGGGATCGCGCCTGTACAACGGCTACCGCGGGCAGTTTGACGACATGGGACGTGTGCCACTGCCCGGCCTCATCTCGCTCGGCGATGCCGTCTGTACGACGACCCCGCTCGCGGGTCGTGGCGTGGCGCTCGCGCTGATGCAGGCGCGCGAATTGATGTCCATACTCGACCACAGTTGCGACGACATCCGGTGTGCGACAGTAGAATTCGACGATTGGTGCGTCAACCACATCCGGCCGTGGTACACCGACCACGCCTATGCCGACGCCGATCGGGTGCGGCGCTGGTCAGGTCACGACGTCGACCTCACCAAGCTGCTGCCGTCGGACCTGATCGTCGCCGCGGCCGACGCCGACGCGGAGCTGGGGGAGATCGTCGCGCCGTACATCACGATGGACGCGCTCCCCGACAGCCTCTGCGCTGCCGAACCGCGCGCCAGAAAGCTTTACGAAAACGGTTGGCGCCCAACACCTGCCGCGGGCCCGAGCCGCGAGGACCTCATCGAGATCGTGACGGCGGCGTCCAGGACACCGGTAAGCGCTTGATCCCGTGAATGAACGGCGACAGCAGCCGCGCAGGTTCCTCGGTGGCGGCGATGTCGGGTATCTGCCGGTGCAACTCCTCGAACACGACGCTGATCTCGCGCCGAGCAAGGTTGGCGCCCAGGCAGAAATGCGCCCCTCCGCCGCCGAAACCGGCATGCGGGTTGGGATTGCGTGTCACGTCGAACGTCCAGGGGTCCGCGAACTTGTCCTCGTCCCGGTTCGCCGAGCAATACCAGAGGGTCGCCTTGTCGCCCGCGGCCATCTTGACCCCGCTGAGCTCGCAGTCCTCGGTGAGTGTGCGGCGCATGTAGTTCACCGGGAACGCCCACCGGACGATCTCCTCGACCGCGGTGGGGGCAACGGCCTCGTAATCCGCCCACCAGCGATCGCGTTCACGGGGATAGCGTGTCAGCGCCAGCACGCCGTGGCTGATCGCGTTGCGGGTCGTCTCATTGCCCGCCACCACCAGCAGGATGAAGAACGACGCGATCTCGGCCGACGTCAGACGCTCACCGTCGACCTCGGCCTCCACCAGCGCGGTGGTGAGGTCCTCGTGGGGGTGGGTGCGACGGTCCTCGGCGTGCGCTGTCGCGTAGGCGCCGATGTCCATCGCGACCTTGACGAACTCCTCGTAATCCTGGGCGATGTCCTTGTCCCCGAACCCGAGGATGACGTTGGTCCAGTGGAAGATCTGCTGATGGTCGTCCTCCGGGATGCCCATCATGTCGCAGATCACCTGCAGCGGCAGCGGTCCGGCCAACTCCGCGACGACTTCACCGTGGCCGTCCGGATGTTCGGCGATCATCGTCTCGACCAGGCGACGCGCCCGGTCGCGGACCGAGGCCTCGGTGCGCGCCACCACCCGCGGGGTAAACGCCCGGCTGACGATGTTGCGCAGCCGGAGGTGTCGCGGGTCATCGGTGACGATCATCGAGCCGAAGTACTCGCTCAACTCCGGATTCGCGTCGTTGATCGTGATGCTCGGGCTCGAGCTGAAGATGTGCGGATGCCTGCTGGCGTACCAGACGTCGTCGAACTTGGTCAGCGCCCAGTGGCCCGGGCCTTCCTCAACGCCGGGTGTCTCCAACGGCTTGTGGAACGAGACCGGCGCCTCGCGCCGCAATGTGGCGAACGCGCCGTCGCGGAAGTCGTCGGGCTTGACCCAGAAGCTCCACGAGCCGAGATCGACCTCGGACAGCGGCACCTCGGGCGGAGGGGCGCCGTTGTCTCGGACCAGGTGCGCGCCGAACGTGGGCGGTGTAGCGGTGTCCACCCGTCCGAGGGTAGGCCGATATCCGCAACGCGACGGCGATTCGGCCGCAGTGACCAAATTGACTACGGCAACTGCCAGTTCATGTTCTTGGCGAATACACGAGCGTCGTCGGAGAGGGTGTCGAGTTCGTGACAGCGCTGGATGTAGCCCTGCACCATCACCAGGAAGTTCATCGGGTTGTAGGCGTCCTCTTCGTAGCTCCACTTCCCGTCACCGGCGTACCGCAGCACGGTGATCACCGGGGTGCCGTGCACGCTGCCGTCGCCGGGATCCTTCATCGTGTTGACATTGCGGTTGATCACCCAGCCCTTGTCGACGTCGATCGAATACCACTCGACCGGATAAAAGGGCATCTCGCTGCCGGGGAACATGTTCATCGTCGAGACGATCCAGTCACGGATGGTCTCCCGGCCCGACATGTTGCCGAGGGCATGTTCGACGTAGGTCGCGTCCTCGGTGAAGTGATCGGCATAGCTCGACCAGTCCCACGTCTTACCGATGTCGACCACCGCGTCCTGATAGGCGTGGAACGCCTCGTCGATCTCCTCACGTGACCACTGACCCATCGGAGGCTCCCTCGGCTCGCGGCTGAACAGGCACCGTTCTATCAAAGGTGTCGGCGTCGCCGCGGCGGATTCACGAGACCGTCAAAGTCCGCGTCTGCGCCCAGATCCGGTCCCCGGCGCGAGCGTGTCCATCGCCGCGGCGAGCGCGGGGGCGAGGGGCGGCTGATCCGCCGAACCCCAGTCGAGGTGGTTGCGGCCGATGGCCAGCATGTACACCTCGTCGAACCAATAATCCTTTCCCAAAACCCCTGCAACACAGTGCACTACAGCGGTCACCGCCGCGATCGGCACCACAACGGCGGAGGCAAAGGGGTAGATGGGTCGAAGTCGCGTCGCAACCACGCCCGGCCACGATAGTGTGCCGGCATGACCCTCGGCATCGACGCCCAGATACTCGAGGAGATGGCGCCGCTGCTTGCCGCTGTCGGCGAGGTCGACCCGGCGCCGGTCGGTGATGTGAAGACGCGGCGCGTCAACGGTCACCGCATGTTCGACACCGTCGCGGGGCAACGGACCCCCGCTGCCGGTGTGGAGGTCACCCAGCACTCGTTGACCACCGACGACGGGGCGACGCTGGCGCTCGGTTGGTATCAACGCAGCGGCGAGCAGCCGGGCAGCGCGGCGCTGTACCTGCACGGCGGGGGAATGATCTTCGGGCTCGAACACATCGGGCGCATCTACGACCTCGCTGTGCGCGACTACGTCGCGGCATCCGGGGTCCCGATGCTGGTCGTCGACTATCGCGTGGCGCCCGAACATCCGCACCCCACACCGGTCGAGGACTGCTACGCCGCGCTGTGCTGGCTGGCCACCAACGCCGCGGCGCTGGGGATCGACCCCGACCGGGTCGCGGTGATGGGCGACAGCGCGGGAGGGGGCCTGGCCGCGGCGGTGTGCCTTCTGGCCCGCGACCGCGGCGGGCCGGCGGTTGCACAACAGATCCTGATCTACCCGATGCTCGACGACCGCGCCGCGACACCCGATTCAAGCCTGCTGCCATATCTGACGTGGACGTACGACGACAACGTCACGGGGTGGGGCGCGCTGCTGGGCGCCGAGGCGGGGTCGGACTCGGTATCGCCGTACGCGGCGCCCGCACGCGCCACGGACCTAAGCGGACTGCCCGACACGTACCTCGACGTCGGCGATCTCGACATCTTCCGCAACGAGGACATCTCCTATGCGACCCGCCTTGCCGACGCCGGGGTGCCCACCGAACTGCACGTCTATCCGGGCTGCCCGCACGCATTCGAAGCGCTGGCGCGATCCGCAGGCGTGTCGAAGCGCGCGCTCAGCGATCGCGTCCGACGACTGCGCAGTCTCTGATCCCGTTGATGGGCAACGGATCCGTCGCGCCTAGCCGTCGGGCGACTCGACCACGGCCTTGATGCGCTCGAGCGTCTTGCGCATATCGCGAATGTTGCGCCGTCGGCGCAGCTGACCACCGAAGACCGAGAACAGCTTCATCAGCACCGAGTCGTTGAGCCGGAACGATTCGGTGACGTCGGTTCCGCCCTCGACGGGGGTGAGTCGGTAGTGCCAGTTGTTCACCGGCTTGTCGCCGAGCAGAACCGCGAAACCGAACTCACGACCGGGCTCGCAGGCGGTCACCTCGCACGTGGTCCAGTAGACGGGCCCGATCTCGTTGCGCTTGACGTGACCGCGGAAGCGCGCGCCCAGCGCCGGACCGGTCGCGCCGCCGAGCCACTCGGCCTCCATCACCTCGGGGGAGAACTTGCCGGTGTTGCGCACATCGGCAATCAGGTCCCAGATCCGCTCCGCCGGTGCCGCCATCGACACCGTCACCGCTCCGTCCACCGCTTCCTCGCTCTCTCGCAAGCGTTTTCGCAACCCTAGCGCTCGGCCGGCCGAATGCGTCCCGAACGCTTGGTAAGTAGCATGGCGAGAACGTGAAAATTCGATTCGGGATCGGACTCGGCGCCGACATCGGCCCACACCAACTGCCGGACATCGTCGACCACCTGGAAGACACCGGCGTTGACTCGCTGTGGTTCTCCGAGCTCGTGTACTCCGAGGCCGTCGACCCGTTCGTCGGGATGGCCTTCGCCCTGGCCCGCACCGACAGCCTGAAGGTCGGTCCGTCGGTAGCGGTGCTACCGGGGCGGCATCCGGTCCTCGTCGCCAAACAGTTGGCCTCGCTCGCGGCGCTGGCCCCCAAAAGGGTGCTGCCGGTCTTCGGACTGCGCTCGGCCATCGCCGCGGAACGGCAGATCTTCGTGGTGCCCGACGGGGCGCGGGCCGCCGTGTTCGACGAGGCACTGCGACTGCTGCGTGCGGTGCTCGAACACGACGACGTCTCGTTCGACGGCGACTACTTCTCGGTGCGGTCGGCTGCGGTGGCGCCGCGCCCCGCCAAGCCGCTCGACATCTGGCTGGGCGGGTCGGCGCCGGCCGCGTTCCGGCGCATCGGCCGCCTGGGCGACGGTTGGCTGGGCAGCTTCGTCACACCGACCGAGGCGCGGACGGCGAGGGAGGCGATCGAGCGTGCAGCCCACGAGGCGGGACGTGAGGTCGAGGCGGATCACTTCGGCATCAACCTGGCCGTCGCCGACGGGGAGCCGGCCCCGGAACTGCTGGCCGCGGTCAGGCAGCGCAGGCCCGACGTCGATCCCAACGAGCTCATCGCCGACGGCTGGCCGCAGTTGCATCGGCAACTCGACGCCTACGTGGATGCGGGCCTGACCAAGTTCGTGATCCGTCCGGCGGGCCGTTTCGCGATGGCCGAGTTCATCGATCAGTTCGTCGCCGAACTGATCCCGCGGCAGAACTGACCGGCGCTAGCGCGACGAGATGTCGCCGTGCAGGTCCGGCCACGGCGGCCGCCGGACCATCGCGATACCCGCAAGGGTGGACGAAACCAGGCCGACCAGGATTCCGGCCAGCGTGATCCGCGTCGAGTCGACGGCCGGGCGCCAGACGGCGTCACCGT
>NZ_LZJE01000045.1:0-5907 GCF_001666865.1 Mycobacterium sp. E136 | reverse complement strand
ACAGCGAGTCGCCACCCAACTCGAAGAACGACTCATCGACACCGACCCGCTCCAACCCCAACACCTGGGCGAAGATGGAAGCCAGAATCTCTTCGGTAGGCGTGGACGGGGCGCGATAATGCTCGACATCGGCATACTCCGGCGCCGGCAACGCGCGCTTATCGAGCTTGCCATTGACCGTCAACGGCAACGCGTCGATCAATACCACCGCCGACGGGACCATATAACTTGGGAGCCGCTCGCCCAGTGCGGCACGGATAGTGGTGGGGTCCACGGCACCGCTTGCCGACTCGGTGAGATAACCGACGAGGCGCTTATCGCCGGGGCGGTCCTCGCGGACGATGACCGCCGCCTGGTCCACTCCGTCCAGGGCGCTGAGCGCCGCTTGGATCTCACCGATTTCGATGCGATGGCCGCGGATCTTGACCTGCTCATCGGCACGACCCACATAGCGCAGCTGCCCGTCGGCACCCCACCACACCAGGTCCCCGGTGCGGTACATCCGTTGCCCCGGCGCCCCGAACGGACACGACACAAACCGCGACGCAGTCAGGCCCGCCCTACGCACGTACCCGACTGCCAACTGCGGCCCGGCGACATACAGTTCCCCGACCACCCCGTGCGGTACCGGGCGCAACCAACTGTCCAATACGAAAAACGCCGCACCCGGCACCGGCGCGCCGATCGGTACCACCCCCGAGCCCGCCTGTAGCGGCTCGCTCAACGCAACCCACATCGTGGCCTCGGTCGGACCGTATTCGTTGATCATCACCCGGCCAGGGGCCCACCGATCCACCACCTCAGGGGGGCAAGCCTCGCCGCCGACCAACAACGTCACCGCATCAAGGCCCTGCGGCGACAACATGCCCACCGCCGAAGGGGTCTGGCACAACACACTGACCTGCTCGTCAATCAAGAAGGTGCGCAGGGCTTCCGGCGAGGCCGCGATCGACTCCGGCACCACCGCTAGCCGACCCCCATGAAGCAGGGCGCCGTAAATCTCCCAACCGGAAATGTCGAAGCTATATGAGTGCCACTGCGACCACACCTGCCCCGCGCCGGCCCAGGGATGGTCCAAAGAACCCATCAACTGGGTGACATTGGCGTGGGTGATCGCCACCCCCTTGGGTACGCCTGTCGTGCCCGACGTGTAAATCGTGTAGGCCACATCGTCAGCGGCCGGGCCCAGCAGCGCCGTGACCGGATAGTCCTCGAGCACCGGGTCGGCGACGTCGATGACCGTCAACCCGCTATCGGCCAGCCGCCCCGCCAACTCGGCGGTGGTCAGTGCCGCCATGGGAGCTGCGTCGGAAATCATGAACTCGATGCGCGCCCAGGGGTGCGCTGGATCGATCGGCAGGTACGCCGCACCGCTCTTGAGCACCCCTAGCATCGCGACGATCGCCTCGGCGCAACGCGAAAACAGCAGCGCCACAGAATTCCCCGGGCCTGCGCCCAAGTCGACTAGCAGCTGCGCAATCCGATTCGATGCCGCATCCAGCTCGGCGTAGGTCCACGAGCGACCCTCGCACGCCAGCGCCACGGCGTCTGGGACAGCAGCTACCTGCGTCGCGAACACCGCCGGAATCGACATCGTGTCCGGCGCCGGCGCTGTCAAGAGGTTTCGGTTACCCCACCCGTAGACGCGAGCAAGGTCGTCGTCATCCAGTGAATTGAAGGACGCCAGCCGTTTCTCCGGATCGTCCGTCATCGCCAGAAGCACGCGGCTCAACCGCTCCGTTATTTCGGAAACATCCAGTTCGGCGATTGGGTGACCGGCACCCAGAGCGCTGAGGTGGAGCTGGTCACCATCCCTGAAAAAGACCAGCGCGGCCTGGGCCCCGAAGCCGGCGTTGGTTAGCGTGCCTGTCGCTAACGCGCGATCGAAATACCCCATGTGAGCGGCGGGGATGAAGTTGACGACCACCCGATTCGACGCACGGCCGGAGTTGTGGACGCGCGGACCACCTTCAAGACTCTGCACCGGAAACAGTTGGTGTTGCAGCGCTTCTCGGATTTGCGTGTTTACGTGGCGGCAGAAGCTAGCAACCGAAGTATTTGCCGGAGTCTTCAAGACGAGCGGAACCACATCCGAGACCAGTCCGGGAACCGCATGCGACTCTGGACGCACACGTCTGCTCACCGGAAAGTCAAGCACCACTTCTGAATGCTCGTGGTCATATGCACTCACAAAGAGCGCACAGGCAGCCGTGATCACTGCGGACCGACGCACTCCCAGATCGCGCGACAACTCATCAATCCGCTCGACGATCTGCGGCTGCAGCGGAAACGGTGATGAAAACTCGTCGGCGTCATCTCCGACCACTGGCGCGTGGGCGAACGGTTGGGCCGGTGGCTTCTCGGCAGGAAGATTATTGGCCCAATAGATCTGATCGTCTAGATAGTCGGTCGACGTCTCGTATTCCAACTCGCAATGGACCAGATCATGCAGGGAGCCGAAAAAGGTGGGGGGCACCTCTCCGCCAGTAGCAAATGCAGAGTAAACAGCTGCGATCCGATGCAAGACAAGACCGAGGCCGATACCGTCTATTGCGATGTGGTGGCAGCACGCAAATAGATAGTTTTCATCTAATCGCGTCTGCAACAGTGCGAACTTGAAAAGTGGGCCCGAAAGCGGCATCGGCGCGCGTCGGATGCGGGATGCCAGGCGACGTACTTCTTGCTCGGGATCGGCCGAATTCAACAGATCGTAGCGAAGAAGCTGCACAGACGAATAGTCCACCGGCCTCTGAAAAACCTGCGCATCGACTTGGAAGAATTCGGCTCTGAGCGGTTCGGCCTCGCTCACTACGTGGCCGATGGCCGACTCCATTAAAGCGGCGTCTACGGCGCCCTCGATCCGCACGAGTTCGCCCAGATGAAGCGTAGCGTCCGCGCGACCCGTTTCTTCCGCCAGCCACATATCGAACTGTCGCCGCGTGAGCGGAAAAACCCGGTCATCGAGTTCCATTTGTTTTCCCCTCAATCACCCAAGTCAGGCGCTTTGCTCGTCAGAGCCCAGCCCCCGCCGAGCCGCCCCCGCGGACCCCTCAGGCCGTGTTCCCGGTTCTGTCGGATGTAGTCCAAATCGCAGAGCGCTCGGCTTTGCCGTGAACCGCTCATGAGCCGGTTGCGACAAGGTCGATGACGAGCCACAGACTGTGTAGCCCAACGCTGGCCTGGATGAGAAGCCACCGGTGGGGCAGTCGAACGGATCGATGCTCACGCCTCTCCAGAATTTACTTGAGTGAGTGGGACTGTTCCAAACCATACTAAGCCGCATTGGAGCTGTGACGCGTTTCAGCAAAGTCTCTAGGTGTTGTGCGCTTCACAGGCTAGCATCCGGAGTGTTGGGCATGCAAAGTGCTATCGCCTGCGGTGATGGGTCAGCTCGGCTAACGCCACGCGGCTTAGTGAGCCGGGATACCACGAAGCTCAGTGAACTCGTGGGCGTCCACGCCCCGACCAAACGGCCCCCTCTCATCGCCCGGCTTGCGCGCTGCCGGGGTACCCTGTATAGGCCGCTGAGCGACTTCTGCAGTAACCGAAAGGCGCCGGATGAGGTTAGGTATTTGACTCCGCGTGAGCGGAAATGCCAATGAAAATTAACGGTGAGTTTTCAAATATCGCAGTTAGCCGATAAGCGGTCTCACCCGCGCCCCGACAATGAGCCGTTCGAGTACATGGCGTGAAACGCCGCCTCTTCATGATCGGAACGCGCTCTTGTGAGCGACGCCTAAGAGACCTCGGATGTGAGGGTAATTTTGCTGAAATCGCACGACGATGCACAAAGCGATAGAAAGCGGTGCCAATCGTCGATCGGATTCAGCTCCGATATGGACTCATTGCCATTCGTGTTGGATGTCCCGCTGGTTCAGCACCCACACCGTAATGGCCCAGTCGCTGAGCCGTGGTTCAGCGCTCCTGCTGCTTGATCGCGAATCGAACGGAGGGGCCGTCGCGATGCAGCAAAATGCGGTGCCCCTCGAAATAATCGTCGACGGCCTTGCGGGCACCTTTCCAGTACCCGTAATCATCAATGACCAGCACTCCGCCGACCGGAATTCGTGGGTAGAGATGCTCGAGCTCATGGCGTGTTGACTCGTATAGGTCGGTGTCGAGGCGCAGCAGAGCTATCGTCTCAGGCGCTTGCGCAGGAATAGTGTCCTCCACCGGACCAGCTACGAGATTGATCCGCTCTGCGGGATATCCGGTGGAGGTCAAGAGAGCGAAGACGTCATCGCGCGAAGGCTTGAAATGGGTCACTTTCGGCACTACGCGGTCGTACAGTGCTTTACCGATCCGGCCCGGGTTCATAGAACTCTGAACCGATGTGCCGTTGAAGAGCACATCTTCGTCGGTAGGTTGGTACGGGAAACCGGACGGCCCCATTCCGGCCCACACGTCATACCCGTAGATGTCGCGGTCGACGATGCCACGTTGACGGAGGCGCAACAGCATCGCCAGCAGACTCCCGCCGCGCCAGACTCCGCACTCGACGAAAGCCCCCGGGATGTCGTTGTCGACAATGTAATCGACGCTCCCGCATAACGCGGCAACGCGGTCGCTCGAGGTCAGAGTGTACGGGTCGACCCTGCGGATGATGTCCTGCGTGGATTCATCCAGATCCACGAACTTGTGGCGCGAGTCCATCCGACGAATCCGGCGCACGATCCGCGACGTGACATAGTCAGCGACGACGGGCACCGTTGGCTTGCTCATCGAGTTTTCCTCCTCTGACGCAAAAGCTACGAGACGCAATCATTGCGCAAGGCGCTGGATGCGTGTCAGCCCCCACCCCATCACACTTCAACTTTGTTCACCGGTACGCTGCCCGGCGCTGTCGACATTCCGAGCGTCCCTAGCCCCAGCCGCTTCGTCTGCCTCAGCATCGGTTGCCTTCAACACCGCTTCCCGCTCCAGAAGATCGGCAGCGATGGTAACGCTTTCCACAGGTTTGGTCATCTGGGCAGCGATCTCGCGGGCTCGGGTGACGTATTCCGGCGCGACGATTGTCCGCAAATCCTCAACCAATGATTTGCGGCTGATGTCCGCGAAGGGCCGTGCTGCACCGACTCTCAGGCGCTTCACCAGAGCGCCCCAGCGCGCCTGCTCAGGCCACGTCGAAAGAATCAGCGTCGGAACTCCGGCACGCAAGCCCGCGGCCGTGGTCCCTGAGCCACCGTGGTGGACGACTGCGCGGCACGCGGGGAAGGCGGCCGCGTAACTTGTCGCGCCGACCACCTTGACGTCATCCGGATGCGCGACTCGGGAATCATCCATTCCAGCGGCGCAAATCAGCGCCCGCTCGCCCAACTGCGAGCAGGCGGCGGTGATCATGGCGAGCGTGTCGGCGGCAGATTCCACCGGCACACTGCCGAACCCGAAGAAAATCGGCTTCGGCAGCATCCCCGTCGACTTGGTCGAGTCTGCTGACAGCGTGTTCGCCATGATCACGGATGCGTGCGTGGAGCTGGGTGAGCGGGCGCTGATCTGCTCTGGATGGAGCGGCTTCAGCGAGATGCAGTCCGAGAGCGTCAAGGTGGTCGGCGCGACAAGTTACGCGGCCGCCTTCCCCGCGTGCCGCGCAGTCGTCCACCACGGTGGCGCGGGCACGACGGCGTTGGCTCTGCGCGCCGGAGCGTCGGAACTCCGGCACGCAAGCCCGCGGCCGTGGTCCCTGAGCCACCGTGGTGGACGACTGCGCGGCACGCGGGGAAGGCGGCCGCGTAACTTGTCGCGCCGACCACCTTGACGTCATCCGGATGCGCGACTCGGGAATCATCCATTCCAGCGGCGCAAATCAGCGCCCGCTCACCCAACTCCGCGCATGCGGCGGCTATCATGGCGATCGTGTCGTCGGGAGATTCGGTCGGGATGCTGCCGAAGCCGAAATAGATGGGTGGC
>NZ_LZJE01000044.1:0-2574 GCF_001666865.1 Mycobacterium sp. E136 | reverse complement strand
CGGCGCCTCGGCCGAGGTGATGGCCGCGGGCCTCGACGTCATCCTCAACGACTCGCAGGTCAAGAGCGTGTTCGTCAACGTGTTCGGCGGCATCACTGCCTGCGACGCGGTGGCCAACGGAATCGTCAACGCGCTGAAGATCCTGGGCGACGAGGCCAACAAGCCGCTCGTCGTGCGGTTGGACGGCAACAACGTCGAGGAGGGCCGCCGCATCCTGGCCGAGGCCAACCATCCGCTGGTGACCGAGGTGGGAACGATGGACGAAGCCGCCGACAAGGCCGCCGAGCTGGCGGCGAAGGCCTGAAGGGACTGACCATGTCGATTTTTCTGAACAAGAACTCCAAGGTCATCGTCCAGGGCATCACCGGCGGTGAGGGCACCAAGCACACCGCGCTGATGCTCAAGGCGGGCACCCAGCTGGTCGGCGGCGTGAACGCGCGCAAGGCCGGTACGACGGTGTCGCACAAGGACAAAGATGGCAACGACGTCGAGTTGCCGGTGTTCGGCAGCGTCGCCGAGGCGATGAAGGAGACCGGCGCCGACGTGTCGGTGGTGTTCGTGCCGCCGAAGTTCGCCAAGGACGCGATCATCGAAGCCATCGACGCGGAGATCCCGCTGCTGGTCGTGATCACCGAGGGAATCCCGGTGCAGGACACCGCATATGCGTGGGCCTACAACGTTCAGAAGGGGCAGAAGACCCGCATCATCGGACCGAACTGCCCGGGCATCATCACGCCGGGTGAGGCGCTGGCGGGCATCACGCCGGCCAACATCACCGGTTCCGGTCCCGTCGGCCTGGTGTCCAAGTCGGGCACGCTGACCTACCAGATGATGTTCGAACTGGGCGATCTCGGCTTCTCCACCTCGATCGGCATCGGCGGCGACCCGGTGATCGGTACGACGCACATCGACGCGATCGAGGCCTTCGAGAAGGACCCCGACACGAAGATCATCGTGATGATCGGTGAGATCGGCGGCGACGCCGAGGAGCGGGCGGCCGATTACATCAAGGCCAACGTGAGCAAGCCCGTCGTCGGCTACGTCGCGGGCTTCACGGCGCCGGAGGGCAAGACGATGGGCCACGCGGGCGCCATCGTGTCCGGTTCCTCGGGCACCGCGCAGGCCAAGAAGGAAGCGCTGGAGGCAGCGGGCGTGAAGGTCGGCAAGACGCCGTCGGAGACCGCCCGACTGGCTCGCGAGATCCTGCAGAGCCTGTAACTCGCTTGACATCGAAACCGTCCCCGGCTCCGCGGCCGGGGACGGTTTCGTGTTCGGGGTGGCCGTCGATTAGCCTGACGAATTAACACCTGTCAGGAGGTCTGTAATGGTCGATTCCCGGACCCCGGTCATCGTCGGTGTCGGGCAGTTCACCGAGCGCATTGACGATCCCGGCTATCGGGGCATGTCGGCGGTTGACCTCGCGACGGAGGCGGTTCGTGCGGCGCTGACCGACACTGGGCTCGACGCCGCGGCGGCCGCGAAGGCCATCGAGACGGTGTACGCCCTGCGCCAGTTCGAGATCTCCGGGCCGATGCCCGCGACGCTGGGCAAGTCGAACAACTATCCACGGTCGGTCATGGGCCGCGTCGGCGGCGATCCCGTGCGCGTCGTGCTCGAACCGGTCGGCGGACAGGGCCCGCAGAAGCTCGTCACCGAGGCCGGCAACGCCATCGCTGCGGGCGAATTCGACGTCGCGATGGTGATCGGCTCGGAACCGGGTTCGACGGCTCGCTACTTCGCAAACCGCGACCACAAGCCAGACTTCACCGAACACGTCGAGGGTCAGCTCGAGGACCGCGGCCACCAGGTCCACCAGTACTTCACCGAGCACACGGTGGCGCACGGGTTGACCGGCGCCGCAGTGCAATACGGCCTGCTGGACAACGCCCGCCGCAGCCGGTTGCGGTTGGGTGTGGCCGAATACCGCCGGGAGATGGCCGAGCTGTTCGCGCCGTTGTCGAGAGTCGCTGCAAAGAACCCATTCTCGTCGTCGCCGGTCGAACGCTCGGTGGACGAGATCATCGCGGTCACCGACGACAACCGGATGATCTGCGATCCCTACCCCCGTCTGCTGGTGGCCCGCGATCAGGTCAACCAGGGTGCCGCCGCGATCATGATGTCGGTGGCGGCCGCCCGCCGACTGGGGGTGCCCGAGGAGAAATGGGTGTATCTGCACGGGCATTCGGATATGACCGAGCAGGGTCTGCTGGACCGGGTCGACCTCGGCGCCAGCCCCGCGACCGTGCACGCCGTGCGAGAAGCCTTGCGGGTGGCCCAGATCGGGGTCGATGACATCTCCACCTTCGATCTCTACAGTTGCTTCCCGTTCCCGGTGTTCGTCGCCTGCGAGGCGCTGGGCATCGACGGGGACGACCCGCGGGGTCTGACGGTGACCGGCGGCCTGCCTTACTTCGGCGGCCCGGGAAACAGCTACTCGTTGCATGCCATCGCCGAGACGGTCGCCCAATTGCGGGACAGGCCCGGGCAATATGGCCTGGTTGGCGCCAACGGCGGCACGATGAGCAAGTATTCCGTCGGCATCTATTCGACGCGGCCGGTCGACTGGCGCACCGA
>NZ_LZJE01000043.1:0-2840 GCF_001666865.1 Mycobacterium sp. E136 | reverse complement strand
GCGTCGGGACGCACACGCATGATCGACGAGGCGTCGACGTACGTCTGCTTGTGTTCGGTGATGCGCTTCTTCACCACGAACTTCTGCAGGAAGGCGATGAACTCCTTGCGGCCCGAGCCTCGTGCCGACACCCAGTCGTAACGGCCATAGATCGGCACCGCGGCCACCACCGAGGTGTCGACGTCCTCGAATCCCGGCTGCCACTGGGGATCGTCGGGCGTCAGCGCGGCCAGCGAGGACAGGTGTCCACCGGCCGAGCCGCCAGTGATCGCGACGAAGTCGGGATCGCCGCCGTAGTCGGCGATGTTCTCCTTGACCCACGCCAGCGCGCGTTTGACGTCGACGATGTGCGCCGGCCAGGTGTTCCGGGGGCTCACCCGGTAGTCGATCGACACGCACACCCAGCCCCGCTCCGACATGTAGCTCAGCAGGGGATAGGCCTGCGGTCTGCGCATGCCGATCGCCCATGCCCCGCCCGGCACCTGCAGCAACACGGGCGCCTTCCCATCGCACGGCAGGTCGGCTCGTCGCCAGATGTCGGCGCGGTTGACGCGGCCGTGCGGACCGTACTGGACGGTGTTGGCCTTCTCGACGTAGCGCCGACGCAACAACTCGTTCGGGGGTATGCCGATTCCGACCCTCCGGTGCCGCCGCACAGGCTGCGACAACGAGGCCACCCGGTCGTAGTCGTCGCCCAGCGCCTCGCGCAACGGCTCCTCGAAGAACCGCTTCGACGTCACGTTGCGGTACATGATCACGCCGAGCAGCGCCCACGCGATCGCCGTGAGCGTCAAGGCGATTCGGCCCCGCGCACCGCGGAAGTCGCCCCGCAGGCCGCGCCGCACGGCGTCGAGCACCGAACCGCCCAGATACAGCGGGGCGGCCTCGGTGGTCGGCCATCCGAAGGCGAAGACCGGCAGGGTGATGTAACCCTCGCGGGCGAGCGGCTGCACACCGTTGGCGG
This sequence comes from Mycobacterium sp. E136, assembly GCF_001666865.1. Lineage (NCBI taxonomy): Bacteria > Bacillati > Actinomycetota > Actinomycetes > Mycobacteriales > Mycobacteriaceae > Mycobacterium > Mycobacterium sp. E136. Next base: position 1,876 of record NZ_LZJE01000043.1, on the reverse strand, counting down.
CGTTGGCGAGTTCGGCCACTGCGCGCAGCAGCGGGAAACGACGTTTACTCATCGACGTCCGTCATATCCGCCGGATGTGTCTCCGAAACCATCCTCAGCCCAGGATCGGCAGGCGTCGTTCGGTGGCGAGTTCGTCGAGGGCTCGCTGCATCACCTGACGCACGTGTGCGTCGACTTCGTCGATGTCGGGGTCCTCGCCGAATTCGGCGACGATGTCGATGGGCGGCAGCACCTGCATGACGATCTTGGAAGGCAGCGGAATGTTGGGCGGGACCACAAGCGACAGGCCGAACGGGAAGCCGAACGAGATCGGCACGATCTTCGCCCGGGCCAGGCGCGCGATCGGGCCGAGGCGCTTGGCCAGCCAGGTGCCGCGCGACAGGAAGATCTGCGTCTCCTGGCCGCCGATGCCGACCGTCGGCACGATCGGCACGCCGGCGTTCAGCGCGGCCTTCACATAACCGGTGCGTCCGCCGAAATCGATGACGTTCTCCGCGAACGTGGGCCGGTAGACATCGTAGTCACCGCCCGGGAAGACGATCACCAGGCCGCCGGAGCGCAGCGCGCGGTCCGCGTTCTCGTGGTTGGCGCTGATGTAGCCGATCTTGCGGAAGAACTCGCCGGTCGGTCCCACCATCAGCATGTCGTGGCTGAGCGTGTAGATCGGCCGGTCGTAACCGTGGTGTTCGTAAAAGTCCGCCGCAAGGATCGGCACGTCCATGGGCAGCATGCCCCCGGAGTGGTTCGACACAACCAGGGCACCGCCTGCCGGGATGTTCTCCAGGCCGCGCACCTCGGACCGGAAGTACCGCTTGAGGAACGGGCGCGTGATGGCGAAGAAGCGTTCGGTCAGCCCCGGGTCCCACTTGGTGAGCTGCGACGCCTCGGTGTCGGCGGTGGCCACCGGACCCCCTCTGATCGAAAACTGAAACGTGTTCTAGTTTAGCCGAGCGGCGCTGTGCAGGACAAATGGCAGGCGTTTGCCCCTCTGCGGGTGCGGCTACCTTATCCGCATGGACGGCCGCGACCTACTTGCGGACCGCTACGAACTACGAGGTGTACTCGGTCGCGGCGGGATGGCCGAGGTCCGCGACGGGTGGGACACCCGACTGCATCGGCCGGTGGCGATCAAGCTGATGTATCCCGCGTTCAACGCCGACGCCGGCATGCGGCGGCGGTTCGAGGGAGAAGCCCGCGCCGCCGCGGCTCTGAACCACCCGAACATCGTGGCGGTCCACGACTCCGGCGAGCACGACGGCAGCCCGTTCATCGTCATGGAACGCCTGCCCGGGCGGACGCTTCAGGACGACATCCACGCCGGGCCGATGCCGCCGCAGCGCGTCCGCTCGATGCTGCAAGACGTGCTCGGCGCACTGGCCTGTGCGCACGCCGCGGGCGTCGTCCACCGCGACATCAAGCCGGGAAACGTGCTCATCGCCCCGAACAGCGGCGCGATGAAGGTCGCCGACTTCGGCATCGCCAAGACCGCCGGCTCGGCACTCACCGCCACGGGGCAGATCGTCGGCACGATGGCCTACATGAGCCCGGAGCGGGTCGCCGGGGCGCCGGCGTCGGTGGCCGACGATCTCTACGCGGTCGGCGTGATGGGTTATGAGGCGCTGACGGGTCGGCGGCCCTTCCCGCAGGAGAACCCCGCCGCGCTGCTGCGCGCCATCCTCGACGCACCGCCGCCTCCGATCAGCGCGATCCGGCCGGACGTCGACCCCGCACTGGCCGCGACGATCGATCGGGCCATGGCCCGCGATGTGACCCAGCGGTTCGGCAGCGCCGACCACATGCGGGCCGCGCTGAGCGGCGCCCCCTCCGCGCTGCTGATGGGGCCGGCACCCGCAGCGTCGCCACGACCCGCGACGAA
>NZ_LZJE01000042.1:0-594 GCF_001666865.1 Mycobacterium sp. E136 | reverse complement strand
AAGAAAATCGGTGGCCTGCCTGCGCCGATCCACGACGCAACCTCCTGATCGGTATCGGTCGGCTGGTTCATCGTCAGCGCTCCGACGAAAGGCCGCTGGCCGTCGAGATCCGCCCACTCCTCCGCCAATCCAGGAAAGCAGGCCTCCTCATAGGCCTGGATTTCCAGCGATCCACGTTCGGTGATCTGTCGCGTGTAGGGCAGTACTGCCTCGGGCAATCCCAGTTCGCGGCGCTGCGCGTTTACTACCTCTTTGGTACCGCGCCAAGTCAGCCGTTCATGCGCCAGCATGGTCGAGCGGCGGAATCGTGGCGGCAGGAATGAGAGGAGCTCGCCGTTGGGTCTTATCGGGAAGTAATGAAGCGTGGCCAACGGAATGTCGTAATACTCCGCGACGTTGCCAGCGACCTCCTCGAAAACCAGACCAGTGAAGAGCAGGTCAGCGTCCTTGGCCAGCCCCATCAACGTGGAGTTCGCCTCTTCAAGGTATTGGGTCAGCAGCGCACGATTCTCGCGCCACAGTCTCCGCAGGTCCGCAACCTTCCACGGATGGGACGTGCGCGCCTGGAATTCACGATGGACGTCCTGCCATAAA
>NZ_LZJE01000041.1:0-5757 GCF_001666865.1 Mycobacterium sp. E136 | reverse complement strand
CCGCCACCACCGGCAAGTCGGTGGCGCAGCGCAGCGCGGCCGAGAAGGAACTCGACACCGCGCTGGCGCCGCTGTTGGCGCTCGGCCAGCAGTACCCACAGCTCAACTCGTCGAACAACTTCCTGAACCTGCAGGAGAACTTGACGGACAGCGAGAACAAGCTGGCATTCGCGCGGCAGTACTACAACGACGCGGTCGCGACCCTGAACCGGTCGCTCACCACGATCCCGTGGATGTTCGTCGCCCCGCTGACCGGTGTGTCCGAGCGCGAGTACTACCAGACCCCGCGCTGAGCGCTCCGATGCGGCGCGAGCATCGTCTCTAGACTGACCCGGTGCGCATCGTCTTCGCCGGCACCCCGGAACCCGCCCTGCCGCCGCTGCGCCGACTCATCGAATCGCCACGTCACGACGTCATCGCGGTGCTGACCCGCCCCGACGCGGCGGCGGGCCGGCGCGGTAAGCCGGCACCGTCCCCGGTCGCGCGGCTGGCGCTCGAGCACGACATCCCGGTGCTGGCGCCACCCCCACTGGACGACTGCGATGCGGTGTACGCGCCGATCGACGACGACAATGCCGACTCGAAGCTGTCGAAGTTCGCTCCGCCGGAACTGCCGACGAAGCCCATCCCGCTGGACGAGGACGAGTGGTACCAATCCGGTTGTGGCGCCGCGGTTCCCATCGTCGTCTCGTACTTCTTGGCCCACAGCGCCGCGGCGCCCGCCGCGACCGCGAACGGAACGTAGGCCGAGTAGAGGTCCTTGCGCGCGCCGAAGTCGAACCGCGCCTCGGCCGAGTCAGTGGTCAACATGCGATGGAAACCCCCTGCACGCGACCATAGTTCGCGACCTGCCTCGGTTCGCCGTGTGCCGACGCCGGCGGCCCACGATCCGATCGACAGTAGGAAGAACGCCGCGAACGGCAACGCCCACATCGTGGTCGGGAACAGCCAGCGGAAGACGGCGCACAGCATGAGCAGGAACGCGATCGCGTTCGCGGTCCGGAGCCACAGTTCCTTGCTGCGCTTGACGAGCAGCTTGTTGTCGAAGGCCCAGTTCTGTACGGCCTTGGCCAGATCGGTCTTGGCCTTGTCGAGCTTCTGCCCCGACTTGACGGTCTTCTTCGCCTCGAACTCGCTTCCAGGATGCAACAGCTTCAACACCGATCCGACGGTCACGCTGACCGGATCGACGTCGGCCCATGCGCCGTGCTCGGCGATGCTGCGGATCTTCCAGTGTTGGGCGCTGACCTGGCGGAGTTCGATCAGACCCCGTTCGGCGAGGTAGAACAGCGTCGCGGTGAGTGCCTGTTTGGGCACCGCCTCGGTGCGGATGTACTCGGTCTGCACCGGGCCGAGCCCCTGGGGCGGCGCGTACTGCAGCGGGAAACCGGGCGACGGTTCGACCGTCGTGCGGTACCACAGCAGGGCAGCCAGTCCGGACGCGACGGTGAGCCCCGCGACCCACAGCACTCCGGTCAGCGACCGCCCCAGCACCCGATCCCACTTGTAGCTCCACGGCAGTTCGACTCGTGGCGGTGCCGGCACGTCCACGCTTGCGCGCACCGTCACCGGTGTGCGTGGCGGCAGGTTGAGCGCCGAGAACGTGACCCTACGCCCCGTCGTCGTCAGACCCTGACACGGTCTGCCGACGCCGTAGCCAACCGAACACTGCACGGCGGGAACGTCTCCTGGCAGCCGGACCGAGATGTCGGCGCGTTCGATCTTGTTGTTCCAGGCCGGCGCGATCACGTTCCAGAAGAACACCGAACCCGTGTCGGCGGGTTCACCCGTCGAGCTGGCGAACCGGCGGTCGGCTCCGGTGGTGCCGGGGTCCAGCACGCCGTCGACGGAGTAGCGGATCTCGTACACGTGCTCGCCGTAGCTGAGGTAGCTGTCGGGGTCGCCGATCTTCGCCACCAGGAACCGCTCGTCGCCCTCCCACAGCATCTGGTAGGGCACCGAGTCGCCGTCGAGCAGAATCGATTTGATGTCCGGTACCTGGCGGACGCGTGGGCTGTTGGGGTTGGTCACGTCCCAGTACCGGAAGATCCCGTGCCGACTGGTGGGGAAATCCGCGGTGATGGTCTCCACGGCGTTGAGCCGGCCCTGCTCGTCGACGACGAAATCCACCTTGTAGTTCGTGATGACAACGGGGTCGTCGGCGGCGGTGGCGTCCGAGCCGCCGGCGGTGAACACCAGGGGCCACAGCACTGCAAAGGCCAACACCAGCAACGTGAACACCCACGCGAACAGCCGACGCATACGGACCTCCTGTTGCGTGCGACCCCGGTTTTCGGGTTCACCCTAAGTGCAACCCGCCGATTTCGACGTGAACTCGCCGGTGATCGTCCCGTTGACCGCCGGGCCGGGGCTCACCACGAGCCGCCCCCTCCCCCGCCGCCACCGAAACCGCCGCCGCCGCTGAAGCCGCCGCCGAAACCGGTACCGCTGAACCCGCCTCCGCTTGTGCTGCCGGACGACTGGGATGCCGTGTAGGCGCTGATCGACGACGACAACGCCGATTCGAAGCTGTCGAAGCCATCGAAGCCCCCGAAGCCGGAGCCGCCGTAGGTGTAAACGGCGCCGGTGGTCGAGGTGGTGTGGTACCAATCCGGCTGCGGCGCGGGCGAACCCGTATCGGCCTTGTATTTCTTCGCCCACGCCGCCGCGGCGCCCGCGGCCACCGCGTAGGGAACATACGCCGAATACCGGTCGCTGCGGGCCCCGAAGTCGAACCGCGCCTCGGCCGAATCGGTGGTGAGCATGCGGTGGAAACCGCCCGCGCGCGACCACAGTTCGCGGCCCGCCTCGGTCCGGCGGGTACCCACGCCCGGGGCCCACGACCCCAGCGTCAGCAGGAAGAACGCCCCGAAGGGCAACGCCCACGAAGTGGTCGGGAATCCCCAGCGGAACACGCCGAACGGGATGAGCAACAACGCGATCACGTTCGCCGCGCGCACCCACAGTTCGCCTCGCGCCTTGACCAGCAGCGTGGCGTCGGCCCATTTTTCGACGGCCTTGGTCATGTCGGCCTTGGCCTTGGCGAGCTTCTCGCCGGACCGCGCGGTCTCGTTCGCTTCGAACTCTTCGCCAGGGCTCGTCACCCTCAGCGCCGACCCGACCGCGACGCTGACCGGATCGACGTCGCGCCAGGCCACGCGCTCGGCCTGACCGCGAATGCGCCAGTGCCCGTTGGTCAACTGCCGCAGCTCGATCAACCCGCGTTCGGCGAGATGGAACAGTGTCGCGGTGAGGGCCTGTCTTGGCACCGCCTCGGTGCGGATGTACTCGGCCTGAACCGGGCCGAGCCCTTCTGGGGGCGTGTACTGCAACGGGAATCCGGGCGGTCGTTCGACCGTGCTGCGATACCACGCCAGACCCGCCAAGCCCGCCGCCGCGGTGAACGCCGCGATCCACCACACACCGGACAGTGACTGCCCGAGAACACCATCCCATCTGGGTGTCCACGGGACCGTGGCGCGCGGGGGCGTCGGCACGTCGACGTCCGCGAGAATCGTCACCGGTGTCCGCGGGGCCAGATGGCGGGCCGACAGTCGCACCGTCGTGCCGTCGATCGTCAGGTTCTCGCACGGTGTTCCCACGCCGTAGCCGACCGAACACTGCACCCGGGGAACCTCACCGGGAAGGGCGACCGAGATGTCGACATTGTTGATCGCGTTGTTCCACGCGGGGGCGATCACGTTCCAGTAGAAGACCGAATCGGCAGGTGCGCCGGTGGTATTCGGATCGAGGACGCCCTCGATGGAGTACCGGATCTGGAAGACCTGCGTGCCGTTCAGCGTGCGGTCGGGATCGCCGATCTTGGCGACGCGGAAACGCCGACCGTTCTCCCAAAGCATTTGATATGGAACGCTTTTCCCGTTCAGGGAGATCGATTCGATCTCGGGGATCTGGCGCACATGGGTGTCGTTGCGGTTGGTGACGTCCCAATAGCGGAAGATTCCGTGCCTGCCGCTGGGAAACGACGTGGTGATGGTTTCGACAGCCTCCAGCCGGCCGTCGGCGTCGATGACGAAATCCGCGTCGTAGTCGGTGATGACGACCGGATCGGCGGCGGGGGCGGCATCGGAGTCGCCGCCGGTGAAGATCACCGGCCACAACACCCCAAAGGCCAACACCAGCAGACTGATTGCCAACATGAGCCGCCGACGCACGCGAACCTCCTGTCACCAGGTCGGTGTCCGGATCACCCGATGTGCAGCGGATCGATCTGGACGCGGACCGGCTGTTGGTCGTGACGGGCGCTGAGCACGGCGGTGGCCCGGCGCAGGGCCGAGGATAGGGCCAGCCCCGTATCGCGCGGAACCCGCAGCAGCATCCGGATCACCGTCGCGTCCGGCGGCAGCCCCGGTGGACGGCGAGCGCCGACCGGCAGTTCCACCGGACCGAGTTGTTCGGCAAGGTCGGGGAGGTCGGCGCCGTCGAGCAGCGCGTGCACAGCCTCGGGGATCCCGTCGATCGCGGCCATGTGCACGGCGGGCGGGAGGCCGACTTCGGCGCGGGCGTTCAGTTCGGCGTCCGCGTGCCCGACGGGGTCCCAGCGGATCAGCGCCTGCACGGTGGGGATCGCGGATTCGGCGACCGCGGCGATCACCCCACCCTCGCCGCGGCTGCGCACCAGGGCGCCCGCGGCCATCCAGCGGCGCAGGGTGTCCTCGGCCGCCCGCAGGTCCTGGCGGCCGAGGAGCGCCCAGCTGTCCAGCAGCAGCGCGGCCCCGTAGCCGCCAGCGGCCACGGGTTCGGCGCCGGGCGTCGCCACCACGACCGCGGGGCGCTGGGACACCTCGGCGACCATCGCGTCGCCGCCGGACGTGATGACCGTCGTACCCGGGAAGGCGCGGCCGAGTTCCTCGGCGGTGCGCCGGGCGCCGACGACGACCGCCCGCACCGCGTCCGAGCCGCAGCGGGCGCAGCGCAGCGACGCGTGGGCGCGGCCGCACCACCGGCACACCGCGCCCGCGGCGTCGCGGTCGGGCAGCGACAGGGGGCCGGTGCAGTGCCGACACCGGGCGATGGTCCGGCAGCGCGCACACGCGAGGGCGGGCACGTATCCTCGCCGGGGCACCTGCACCAGCACGGGGGCGCCGGACTCCAGCGCCTTGCGCGCGGCTTGCAGCGCCATCGACGGGAGCCGGGCCGTCCGGGCGGCCGGGTCGCGTTCCTGTTCGAAACCGCTGTCCTCGAGGGCGACGACGCGCGGTGAGGCCGCGCGCCGTATCCACATGCGCGCGAGGTGGCCATGCTGCGCGCGCACCAACTCCGCTGCGCCGCGCTGATCGGCGGATACGCCAGGACCGCCGAGGCCCAGGCGCTGGTGCGCAGCGGCTGGGCGCACGATCTGGTGGCGCTGCGGCCCGTGGTGCGCGCAGCATGGCCACCTCGCGCGCATGTGGATACGGCGCGCGGGGTTCGGCGAGCGTGTCGTCGCCGTCGTCCCACACCATCACCAGACCCAGGTCGGCGACCGGGGCGAACACCGCGCTGCGGGTGCCGATCACCAGCCGAGCGCTGCCGCGCAGCACCGACAGCCAGCGCCGATACCGTTGTGCGGGGCCCAGTCCGGCCGACAACGCCACCACCAGGTCCTCGTGGAGCAGGCGGAGCGCCGCGGCATGCACGGCGTCGATATCGCGTTGGTCCGGCACGATCACCAGCGCGCCCCGGCCCGCGTTCACCATCACCGCCGCGGCTTCGGCCAGCCGATCGGTCCAGGCCTCCCCGGGCAGCGCCTGCCAC
>NZ_LZJE01000040.1:0-734 GCF_001666865.1 Mycobacterium sp. E136 | reverse complement strand
CGGGTGACGGCAACGCAGGGCTCCACATCGCCACGACTTCCGTAGCTTGCCAGCACAAATCTCAGGGATCTGGCCATCCACTGCCCCCCTTCAAGTTGCGTGGACCAGAGAGTACATCGGGGTCGGCGGAGTCCCACGGCGACTACTGCTGGGGCGAGCCGGCCACTCCGGTGCCGCTGGCGGTGGCATGGCGTGGCCGGTCGAATTGGAACCGCGGCAGCCGTCGGCGCCATTGCGCCTCAGCAACAACAGTGAAAGGCTCCGCAAAAAAATGAGAGGGTAGGACGCGATGAAGCTTTTAATGGCCTGCTATGGGACGCGTGGTGACGTGGAACCCTGCGTTGCCGTTGGCCGGGAGTTGCTGCACCGCGGACATCAGGTGTATTTGGCAGTAGCGCCCGACATGGTGGGGTTCGTCGAGTCCGCCGGGCTTCAGGCGGTCGGCTACGGCCCGAACGCGCGTTTATGGCAGGACGTCCATCGTGAATTCCAGGCGCGCACGTCCCATCCGTGGAAGGTTGCGGACCTGCGGAGACTGTGGCGCGAGAATCGTGCGCTGCTGACCCAATACCTTGAAGAGGCGAACTCCACGTTGATGGGGCTGGCCAAGGACGCTGACCTGCTGCTCACCGGCCCTCTCGGGGAAGATGTCGCGGCCAACGTCGCGGAGTACCGCGGTATCCCGCTGGCGGTGATGCAATTCGTCCCTATGCGAGCCAACGGGCGGGTGTTCG
>NZ_LZJE01000039.1:0-7909 GCF_001666865.1 Mycobacterium sp. E136 | reverse complement strand
GTGGCCGTGCCCGCACTGCCGACCGGCTCGGTGGTCGAAGAGCACGTCCGCCCAAGCGAACTGGTCATCAGGATCTGGGTCTGTGCTGCAATCCTGCTGCCCGCGGTCCGTCTTCTCAGGTCGCTGGCCCAGCGGTACCTGAGGCGCAGGCACGGCTTCGGGGCACCGGCACTGATCATCGGTTCCGGCCCTTTCCTGCGTCAGCTCATCACGCGGATGCGCCAGATCCCCGATTACGGCCTCCACCCGGTCGGAGTACTCGACGACACGCGCCCGACCTCCGCGGAGTTGGTCGACGTGCCCTACCTCGGGCCCACGGCCAACCTCGAGGTCGCGGTACGGGCCACCGGGGCAAAGAAGCTCATCGTGGGGTCGTCGACGACTCCCGACGAAGAGCTTGCACTCGCCGCGCAGTTGGCGCAGAACCTCGGACTTCGGGTGCGGGTCGTGCCACGCATGCGAGACGTTATCGGCGGCGCGACATATGTCGAGCACCTCGGCGGCATACCGCTGCTGGTGCTCTGTCACACCGACCCCAAGGGCTGGCAGTTCGCCGTCAAGCACGCGCTGGGACGGGTGATCGCCGCGGTCGGCCTGCTGCTGCTCTCGCCGCTGTACGTGACGCTCGCGCTTTTGGTCAAGCTCAGCTCGCCGGGACCGGTGTACTTCCGTCAGCAACGTGTCGGGCGCGACGGCAAAGTGTTCGACTGCTTGAAGTTCCGCAGCATGCGACCGGTCGGCCCCGCCACGAAGGCGTTCAGCTTGAAGGACGGCTCCGCGCCCGGGGGAGTCGAGGGCGACGACCGGCGCACCGCGATCGGCAAGTTCATGCGCAGGACGTCGCTCGACGAGCTGCCGCAACTCGTGAACGTGCTGCGCGGCGATATGACACTTGTCGGCCCGCGCCCCGAGCGGCCGGAGTTCGTCGAACTGTTCGAGATGCAGGTGCGGCGTTACGGCGACCGCCACCGGGTGAAGGCCGGCATCACGGGTTGGGCGCAGGTGCACGGCCTTCGCGGCCAGACCTCGATCGCCGACCGTGCGGAGTTCGACAACTACTACATCCAGAACTGGTCGCTACTTCTCGACTTCAAGATCATGGTGCTGACGGTGATGGCGGTGCTCAAGCCGTCGGAGTAAGGGTGGCTAGACCTTCAGCAGCCCGGATTCGTGGTAGCGGCGCTCCCTGTTGACCTGCCAGGGGTCGATACTCTCGCCGAAGTACCGCTTGACGCTGTGCATCGCGCTGAGCATCGCGTGATCCTGGTTGTCGTAGCGGTGCATGCCGTTACGTCCGATCGGGTGCAGGGACGGATAGCGCCTGCGGAGGTATTCCCGGATCCGGCCGACGCTCGTGTCCATCGCCGGATTGCAGATCGGATAGGCGAACTGGGAGCGCACGACCATGACCCGCTCGATCGTGCGGGTGTCGAATCCCAGTGTGCGCAGGTCGGTTTCGACCATGCGCCGAAGGTGGCCGTCGTCGGCGGTCCACAGCTCCGAACCCGCGCCGATGAAGTATTCGAAGCCCAGGTACGTCCCGTCCCAGCCCGCTGGGGTGAGATCGTCCGACCACCGGCGGTAGTTCTGGATGCGGCCCACCCGCAGATCCTTACCCGGGGTGTACACCCAGTTGAACGGGAGTTCGCGTCGTTGTCCGAGGGCGACCGCGACGGTGATCAGGCCACGGTGCTTGAGCTGGGCCGCGGCCTCCCAGACCTGTTGCGGCGGTGCTGGTTCCAGCGCGTTGATCAACATCTGCAGGGGCATGCTGGAGAAGACGGCGTCCCCGGTCGCGGTGTCGCCGTTGCGCAGTTCGACCGTCCACCGCCGGCCGTCGTATCGAAGCTTGTCCACCGGTGCGTCGAGCGCTGGTTCGACGCCGAACTCCGCGAGCGCCGATGCTGCCGCGTCCCAGAGCTGACCGGGTCCGCGCCGGGGATAAAGGAAGGCGTCGGCGCCGATCGCGTCGCCCCAGACGATCGGCTTGATGCGCTGCTCGGCCCAATCGCTCGTGAGATCGGCGGGTTCGGCGAGCCAGGTCTTGCGCACATATCCGTCGAAGAACATGCGGTACCAGTAGTCGCCGAACTGGTATCGCCCCCACTCGAGGAAGTTGGCCGAGTCGTCGATCGAACCGCACCGAAGCCGCGACCACAGCAGGCTGCCCAGGCCGCGCGCCCCCCGGCGATAGCCCAACTGCGTCAGCAGGTTTCGGCCGACGAGTGGGTAGGGCACGTAGTGGCCGTCGACGAGCATGGCGGAGCGGCGGGACACCGAATGCCACTGGTCGGCCGGCAGCAGGGATTTCCAGAGTTCGAGGATCTGCTTGTTCTTGGTGAAGAACCGGTGTCCGCCGGGATCGATCCGGAATCCGTGCTCGCCCGGGGTGCGCGCCAGACCGCCCACGTTCGACGACGCCTCGAACACCTGCGCCACGACGCCGTTCTTGGCCAGTTCGAGAGCGGCAGTGAGGCCCGCCGGACCGGCGCCGATGATCAGGGGACGCTTGTCGGAGTGCATGGACGGCTACCGTCCTCGAAGTTGCGGGGTGCGCCGGTAGTCGTCGATGAATTCCTCGATGTGTCGATCCTCGAGATCGTTGAGCGGTGTCGTCAGGAAGCGCAGTTGTGCGTACTGGGTCTGCAGTGGGAGGAATCCGCTCAGCAAAGGCTCGGGCGAGGTGCGGATGACCAGGTCGACGTCGTCGATGCCGAACGCGCCGCGAATCTCGCCGCCCTCTTGCTGGGCCTGCAGGTGCGCGGCGCGTAGCTCGTCGTTGGCGTCGTATGCGGCCAGGATGTTGACCCGGAAATCCTCGCCACACATGACGGATTCCGCATGCTGCGCCGCGGCGACGTACTCGTCCGGAAGCACGGAGCGATCGCCGTGCAGCCGCACACTGCACTCGTCGGGCGCGAAGCGAGCGGGGATCAACGTGGTCAGGAACGTGATCGACGCTTTGAACACCGGCTCGAGCTCGGCCTGGCTGCGGGCGAGATTGGCGCGGCTCAGGTTGTAGACCGTCACCGTCTTCACGTTGTGGCGACGCAATACCTGGAGAATGTCGGCTACCTTTTCAGCGCCTTGAAGATACGCGTCCTCCAATGAGACGCCACGGCTCTTTGCCCACCGCCGCATGCCGTCGGGTATCAACCCGACGTGGGTAGGTTCGTAGCCCGTCAGAACGCGCAACCGATTATCCCCCCGTAAGTACGCTTATGGCTCTGGGTAAGAGTACTTATTCGATACCCATAAGTCCATTTATTGAAACCGCACGTCCGCGGCTCGACCCAGACGCTGCGCGGCCGGGTTCGTAACCATGGCTCGGCGAGGCTGAAAAAGGGAATCTGAGCTGGACCGTCGGGTTTCCGACGAAGGAGCGACACCGACCGGCACCAGGGGAACTGCCGCCGCAGACCGACGGTACCCTCGCGCGAGATGTCGATCGGGCCCATTGAAACCCCTTTAATTTGTCGCTTCCTAGATAGGTATGTGATCTGTGACCATGAGTCAAGTTATTCGCGAAAATAGGATGTTTTCGCCGATTCTCGAGATAAGGGCGATATAAGGCATCGGGTGCCACTGAATGAGTTTGCTAAGACGAGCAAATGTGTCGCGAATAAGTAAAAGCAGCAAACTCTGGTACGTCTATACCAGTTCCATTCACGTGACGTCGTTGCCTGTGAAAGGACTGCAAGACGGTGGTGTGGACTCCCGCGCGGTGCAGGTTTCGGTTCTGCAGCGTGAGAACCAGCGAAGGGTGGGTGCGTCCGACCGTCGATCGGGCGCCCATGCGCGACGCGGCGATATCGGCACAGCCGGCGTGTTAGGCCTACCCAGACAACGGCGACTTCGGCGCCGAATCCCTGACCTTCACAGGTCTCGCCGAAGCGCTACAGCGGTGACGTCGTCGCGGTCGAGGGACCCCTCGGCGCCCACGCACAGCGCCTCGACGAGGCTCTGGGCGCTGACGGCGCCGAGCCGTTGCACACAGTCGGAGATCGCATCGTTGAGGTCGTCGACGGTGTTGCCCCACAGCTCCAACAGGCCGTCGCTGACCAAGAGCATCCCGTCTCCCGGCGCCAGCGTGCCCCGCCGTTCCCGCCACTCCGATTCCAGTCCCATGGGCAGGTCTTCGGACGCGAAGCGCTCCACACCGCCGGAGTTGCCGCGCAGTATGAAGTGCAGCCCGTGGCCGGCATCGACGAACTCGAAGTCGCCGGAGACGAGGTCTACGCGTACGTAGGTCAACGTGACGAACGCACCGGTGCGATTCAGGTCGTGATTGATCACGCCGGCTGCGTGCGCGACGGCGCCGGCCGGGCTGGTCTCAAAAGCGTTGGAGCGCAAGGCTGCACGGGTCGCCGCCGCGAGCATCCCGGCGCCGACACCTTTGCCCATGACGTCACCGAGGCTGATCACCGCGTGGGGCACATACAACCGGATGTCGTAGAAGTCGCCACCGACCTGACGCGCGGGGGCGGACACCGCGCCGATGCTCCATCCCGGCATCGTCGGCAGATGCTCGGGTAACAGTGCGCGTTGCACTTCACCGGCCCGTTCGAGCTCGGCCTGCTCGAGGCGCCGGACCCGCAGGGCCTCGGTGACGTCTTGAAAATGCAGTGCGAACACCGGATGTCCGGTGAGATTGTCGGCGACCCCCGCGACGCTGACGTCGAGACTGCGCTCGCTGTCGGTGACGAGCGTGAGTCGCGCGTTGCCCCCGTCGAGCGAATCCGTAACCTCGGCCAGCGCGGCCGTCGCTTCCGGTCCGAACAGGTCGTCGAGTTTCGTCGTCCCCTGCTCGAGGCCCGGCAGGATCGCGGCCGCGGAAGCGTTGTACTGCCGGACTCGCCATTCGCCCCCGTTATGGGTGACCATCACCTGTCCCGCGACCGAGGAATCAAAGTTCGTGCGGAACAGTTCCTCGCTGCGCGCCAAGCGCTGCGCGGTATCCCGTTCGAGGCCGACCATCAGCGACAGTGAGATGAGGACCATCACCAGCGTGAGTTCGAAGACCTGCAGCAGAATGCTGCCGGTCGTCACGCCGAGCCGGTCGAAGGCGAAGATGCCCAAGCCGCGAGCGCTGGCGTACGAGCCGATCGCGGACACCATGAGGATCTGCAGGAGCAGTTGCCGGGTGGTCAGGCGCGTTGCGGCCCAGACAAGGGGGACGAAGGGCAGGAACGAGACCGGTAGCTGGTCGTTGATCGAGAAGACGTAGAAGGTCACGGCCAGCGTGAGCGCAAGTTGCCCGAGTGCTTCGGCGCGGGACGCGAGGCGGGTACGGGACTGCAGGCCCATGAAAAGGGGTGCGACCAGAATGATGCCGGCGGCGTGTTTCGGCGCGGCGGTCACCAACCGCGTGAGCGCGTCATCCGGTCCGCTCAACCACAGGTCGGCGAGCGTGGCGGCGAGGTCGTAGACGACCGCGGCGGTCAGGGCTGCGAGCAGGAACCGCGCGAAGTCGCCGAGTGTCACGAGCCGGGGGAAGGTGTCCGTCCGGCCCCTGAGAATCAGCGTGCCCACCACCATCTCGACGCCGACGGCAAGCGACAAGGCCAGCGCCAACGGGAGCGGCCGGTCGGCCCAGAGCTGGGGCGGCAGTGTGACCAGGCAGGCGGCCGGTGCCAGCAGCCAGAGGTAGCGCCGCGAGAACCGGATGCCGAGGCCCACCGCGACGCCGGCGGCCGGCCACCACACGGAAAATGATCCGGCCGTGGGCCGCGTTGCCAGCGAGAGCCAGCCCAGCAAAAGAATCGCCAGCAGCGACGCGACGATGAACGCCGCGGTGGGGACGGCGCGCCGCGAAGTATCCGGCGGCGAAGCACCCCCATTCCCGCGCATGCGATAACTATCGCATCGCCCTTGGAGCGGGCGACGGGAATCGAACCCGCGTAGCTAGTTTGGAAGACTAGGGCTCTACCATTGAGCTACGCCCGCATGTACAGCAAGACCAGATCGTACCGGCGGCAGCCAAATCAAATCCAATTGAAGGCTTCGCGTGTCCAGCCCGTAGTATCTCGCGTGGTCGTTCCGTGTTTTCGCGGAACGATCCGCGCGGACGCAGCACTCGAGCGTCAACGCGACGAGCAGGACACGGGGTGTAGCGCAGCTTGGTAGCGCATCCGCTTTGGGAGCGGAAGGCCGCAGGTTCAAATCCTGTCACCCCGACTGCGACATCGACCGACCAGAACAACGAGGAGCAGATCGTGAAGAGCACCGTCGAGCAGTTGAGCCCCACCCGGGTTCGCATCAACGTGGAGGTGCCCTTCACTGAGCTCGAACCCGACTTCGACCGTGCGTTCGCGCAGTTGGCCAAGCAAGTCCGGCTGCCCGGCTTCCGTCCCGGCAAGGCGCCGCGCAAGCTGCTCGAGGCGCGCGTCGGCCGCGAGGCGATGCTCGACCAGGTCGTCAGTGACGCCCTGCCCGGCCGCTACAGCGAGGCGGTGACGAGCTCCGAGGTGCAGCCGTTGGGCCAGCCCGACATCGAAATCACCAACAAGGAGTACGGCCAGGACCTCACGTTCACGGCCGAGGTCGACATCCGCCCCGAGATCGAGCTTCCCGACCTGTCGACGCTGACGGTGACCGTCGACCCCATCGAGGTCACCGACGAAGAGGTCGACGCCGAGCTGCAGTCCCTGCGCGCCCGCTTCGGAACGCTCAAGGGTGTCGAGCGCGCCGCCGAGAACGGCGACTTCGTCTCCATCGACCTGTCGGCGACCGTGGACGGCAAGGAACTGCCCGACGCGGCCACCGAGGGCCTGTCCCACGAGGTCGGCTCCGGCCAGCTGATCGACGGCCTCGACGAGGCGATCGTCGGCCTCAAGGAGGGGGAGACCCGCGTCTTCACCACCAAGCTGGCCGCTGGCGAACATGCCGGCGAGGACGCTCAGGTGACCGTCACCGTGAAGTCGGTCAAGGAGCGCGAGCTGCCCGAGCCCGACGACGAATTCGCCCAACTGGCAAGCGAATTCGACACCATCGAGGAGCTGAAGGAGTCGCTCGTCGAGCAGGTGCGCCGGACCAAGCGCGTCCAGCAGGCCGAGCAGATCCGCGACAAGGTGCTCGAGACGCTGCTCGAACAGGTCGAGGTGCCGCTTCCGGAGAAGGTGGTGCAGGCCCAGATCGACGACGCGCTGCACAACGCGATCCACGGGCTCGACCACGACGAGGAACGCCTCGCCGAGGCCCTCGAGGCCCAGGGCTCCAGCCGCGAGGAGTTCGACGCCGACAACCGCAGCAATGCGGAGAAGGCGGTCAAGACGCAACTGCTCGTCGACGCGATCGCCGACAAGCTCGACGTACAGGTCGGCCAGAACGACATCACCGAGCGCCTGATGCTGATGTCGCAGCAGTACGGCCTACAGCCGCAGCAGCTGATCCAGTCGCTGCAGCAGAACAATCAGCTGCCCGCGCTGTTCGCCGACGTGCGTCGCGGGCTGGCGCTCGCCGCGATCGTCGAGGGCGCCAACGTCACCGACTCCGACGGCAACGTGATTGACACCACGGAGTTCTTCGGCCGCGCCGACGCGCAGACCGAGGAAGCTGCCGACGAGGCCTCGGAGACCGCCGAGCCCGAAGCTGACGAGGAGTCGGCCGACGCGAAGTGACGCTGTGAGCGAACGCGGCCCGTCTAGGGACTGCACGCCCGCGCGGGTTGGTTAGTGTCGGTGAGTATCAAGCTCTTGAAGAAAGCAGGTATCCAGTCGTGACCCACATGCGTGGCGCCTCGCAAGGCCTCAACCTTGTCGACTCGGTCTATGAGCGGTTGCTGGCGGAGCGGATCATCTTCCTGGGCTCACAGGTCGATGACGACATCGCCAACAAGCTCTGCGCGCAGATTCTGCTGCTGTCGGCCGAGGATCCCACCAAGGACATCCACCTCTACATCAACTCGCCC
>NZ_LZJE01000038.1:0-25847 GCF_001666865.1 Mycobacterium sp. E136 | reverse complement strand
GCGGGACCATCCGGTCGCGGCCTACACGGGTTCGACCGAGGCCGCCGAACGCGAACAACTCGAGGCCGACCTGCTGGCCAACCGAGTGAAGGCCCTGATCGCTACCTCAGCACTCGGCATGGGTTTCGACAAGCCCGACCTGGGTTTCGTCGTACATCTCGGCGCACCCTCATCGCCGATCGCCTACTACCAGCAGGTCGGCCGCGCGGGCCGGTCGACGGCCAGCGCCGAGGTGATTCTGTTGCCGGGCCGCGAGGACCAGGACGTCTGGCGGTACTTCTCCTCGGTGGCGTTCCCATCGGAAGCGATGGTGCGCAACGTGATTCGAGCGCTGGACCCGGACCGTCCGCAGTCGACGGCCGCTTTGGAGCCGCTCGTCGATCTGAATCGCACGCGGCTGGAGATGGTGCTCAAGGTGCTCGACGTCGACGGTGCGGTGCGCCGGGTCAGGGGCGGCTGGGTCGGAACGGGGCAGGAGTGGGTCTACGACGAGGCGCGTTATCGCAAGCTCGACGAAGCGCGCAAGCGTGAGCAGCAGGCGATGCTCGATTATCAGGAGACCGACCGCTGCCGCATGGCGTTTCTGCGCGCCCAACTGGACGACCCCGAGCTCACCGAGGGCGAGCGTTGCGGCCGCTGCGACAACTGCACGGGGGCGCGTTACGAGCCCGTCGTCGACGCCGCTGCCGTGGAGGACACCCGAACCCGGCTGATGCGGCCCGGTGTCGAAATCACGCCGCGCAAGCAGTGGCCGACCGGGCTGGGTGCCCTCGGGTTGGATCTCAAGGGCAAGATCGCCGATGGTCCGGAACCCGGCCGGACCATCGGCCGGCTGACCGATCTCGGTTGGGGCGCGCGGCTGCGACGGCTGCTGGACGAGCCGGACGCGGAGGTGCCCGACGACGTCGTGCAGGCGGCCGTGCGGGTGCTGGCGGCGTGGGATTGGGAGAGCCGCCCGACCGTGGTGATGGCGCTGGACTCGGACAGGCATCCGCTGTTGATCACCTCGCTGGCCCGCGAACTCGCCCGGCTCGGCCGTCTCGTCGATCTCGGTGTGTTGCGGTACGCGCCCGAGCGCAGGCCGGTGACCGCGGCGAACTCGGCGTATCGCGTCGCGGCACTACAGGGTGCGTGGGAGGCCCCCGACCCAGCCGGTCTCACCGGTGGTCCGGTGTTGCTGGTCGACGACGTGACCGACACCGGATGGACGCTGACCATCGCGTCCCGGCTGCTCAGAGCGCTGGGCGCACCGGCCGTGCTGCCGTTTGCCCTGGCCAGCGCAAGCTGAACACCCCCGGCGCCGCCCCGACCCCGAGACGTCTCTGTACTGGGGTTGTTTAGCTCGCCCCCGACGCCGGTTACGCATCAGGGAGCGGCCAACGGGTCGCAGACCGAAGGAGTGATTCGATGAAGATGTCCGCAACGACCGTTCGACGCGGCCTGTACGGCATGTTTGCAGGCGGTTTGCTCGCATTCGGGTCCGCCGCGATCGTCACACCGGTCGTGAACGCCCAGCCTGGCCCGGCGCCGACGCAGGACACCACCTGCAGCGTGAGCGCGATCGCCAACACCTCGAGCACGGTGTCGGCCTCGACCAGCACTTACCTCGCCTCGAACCCCGAGGCCAATGAGGCGCTGACCGAGATCGCCGCAAAGCCGCAGGACCAGGCCAAGCAGGACTTCCGCGCTTATTTCGAGGAGAACCCGCGGGTTGAGTCCGAGCTGAAGGCGATCAACCAGCCGGTCACCGAGATCTCGAGCCAGTGTGGTGTCGAGGTGACACCGACGCCGATCTCGGCCGCGTTGACTGACGCCTAAACAGTTACCCCACGCTCACCGCGTCGGTTTCGGCCGGCGCGGTGAGTGCTTTCGGTGAGTGCTTTCATGTCGGCGTCGCGGGCCGCCCAAACAGAACAGCCGCCCTGCGCACCGCAGGGCGGCTGTTGTGTTGAGAGATTTATCGGGTCACCGGATAGGCGACGGGGCAAAACGCTCGAATCCAAAATCTATGTTTGCTGGTCTAACCGTCCCCTTGGGGTTTCGTTCCGCCCAGCTGTGCAGTCACCGAGTCCGCGGTGGCCACCAGTGCGCGCGCGCGCTCGTGTATTTCATTGTCGGTCAGCGCTTTCCCGATGTGCATCGAAGCCACCATGATTTGTCGCTGGTAGTGGTCATACACCGGTGCCGAGATGACGCTGATATCGAATCTGGCGGAGCGGCGTTTGCCTTCTAACCCGTTCTCGCCACGCAGGTAAACGCGCTCACCGATGTCGGACACCAGCTCGCCGAGCAGCGCGCGCAACTCGTCGGGCAGCTGTGTCGACATGCCCGCCATCAACGTGTAGAGCCGCCGGCCACCTGGTGTGAGTCGTTCGACCAGATATCCGTCTGCGCGGCATTCGGCGATCACGCGGTTCAGCCGCTCGGTGTCGGTCCGCAAGGGCAGCGTCGGCTCCTTGGCCAGCCAGTTGCGCTCCGCCTCGTCGTCCCACAGCACGAACATCAGCCCGACGGGGGGTGCGAACGGGTAGCTCTGACCGATCTCGACACCGGGCCGCACGCCGGGCGGAGACACGATGTCCAACAACGTGATCCGGTCATCGACCACGGCCGACAGGGCCGCCGTGACGCCGAATCGCGATGACAGCCTCCGGAGTTCCTCGCGGGCGGCGGGGCTCACGCGCAGCGATTCCTGAGCCCGGTGGCCCAGCGTGATCAGCGATGGTCCCAATCGGTAGGTCTTGTCGGACGGGTCGCGCACCAGGTATCCCGCGTCGGACAGTGTGGTCACGATGCCGAGGCACGTCGGCTTGCTCAACCGGAGACGACGCGCGAGTTCCGAGACGCCGAACCGCTGGCCGGGGTGACGCGCCAGAAAGTCGAGGACGCGCACGACCCGTTCGGTCGGCGGCGATGCACGACCGGACGACTCTGGAGAGCTCACGGTCGAAGGCTACCGAGCGTTCCATATTTGAACCAAGTCGGTCCGTATATTGACTACCGTTAGAACGCGTTCTAGTTTCGCAGTGTGTACTCACAGCCGTTCATCGACGCGATCGCCGAAGCCGAGCACCTGGTATCCACTGCGCCGTTCATCGAGTCGGAGGCGGACCTGCTCGAGGGTCTGCAGTATCTGGCCGGATGTATAGCCGCCTGCGCTCACCTGGCGTTCGACTACGACCGCGACCATCCCTTCATGCAGTCCGGAACCGGACCGTTCACGAAGATGGGCCTCGACAACCCGGACGCCCTCTACTTCGGGACCCGGGTGCAGCCCGGCCATGAGTACGTCGTCACCGGTAAACGTGGCACCACCACCGACCTGGCCTTCCAGCTGCTGGGCGGGGAGTACACCGACGACAACGTGCCACCGAGCCAGGCGGCATTCGACGACCGCGAACTCGACATCGCCGAGGACGGGACGTACGAGTGGCGGTTCACGCCGACCAGCCCGTCGCAGTTGGTCGTCCGCGAGGTGTACAACGACTGGTCCGCGCAGCGGGGCTACATCGCCATCGCGCGCACCGACACCGCGGGCACCGCACCTGCGCCGCCGACCAAGGAGCTCATCGAGAAGCGCTACGCGGTGGCGGGGAAGCAACTGGTCCAGCGCGTGAAGACCTGGCTGCAGTTCCCCCAGTGGTTCTACGACACGCTGCCGGTCAACACCATGGTCGCGCCGCGGCTCACTCCCGGGGGCCTGGCCACCCAGTACTCGTCGGTCGGTCACTTCGACCTGAGACCGGACCAGGCGATGATCATCACGCTGCCCGTGCCCGACGCCCCGTATCTCGGCTTCCAGCTCGGCAGCCTGTGGTACATCTCGCTGGACTACATCAACCACCAGACATCGCTGAACGGCACTCAGGCACAGGCTGATCCGGATGAAAAGATCCGTATCGTCGTCTCCGACGCCAACCCCGGCGTCACGAACTGGTGCGAGACGCTCGGCCATCGCAAGGGATATCTCCAGTTCCGGTGGCAGCGCCTGTCACGCGCTCTGACCGAGGCCGACGGCCCGACCGTCGAGATCGTCGACGTGGACAAGGTCGCCGACGCGCTGCCGTACTACGACAGCAACAAGATCTCCGAAGACGACTGGCGCGCGAGGATCGCATTGCGACAGCAGCAGATTCAGAACAGGATGGTGGGCTGATGACGGGTCTCCTCCAAGACAAGGTCGTCGTCATCAGCGGCGTCGGCCCGGCCTTGGGCACGACGCTCGCGCGCCGGTGCGCGCAGGAGGGTGCGGACGTCGTGCTCGCCGCCCGCACCGTCGAGCGGCTGGAGGATGTCGCCAAGCAGATCACCGATCTGGGTCGGCGGGCGCTGTCGGTCGGGACGGACATCACCGACGATGCGCAGGTGAACAACCTCGTCGACAAAACGATGAAGGCTTACGGCAAGGTCGACGTCCTGATCAACAACGCGTTCCGCGTGCCGTCGATGAAGCCGTTGGCCAACACCACGTTCGAGCACATGCGCGATGCAATCGAGTTGACCGTGTTCGGTGCGCTTCGCCTGATCCAGGGCTTCACGCCGGCGTTGGCGGAGGCCAACGGCTCGGTCGTCAACGTGAACTCGATGGTGGTGCGTCATTCACAGGCGAAGTACGGTGCCTACAAAATGGCGAAGTCGGCGCTGCTGGCGATGTCGCAGTCGCTGGCAACCGAACTCGGTGAGCAGGGAATTCGGGTCAATTCCATTCTGCCGGGCTATATCTGGGGCGGAACGTTGGAAAGCTACTTCAACCATCAGGCGGGCAAGTACGGCACCACGGTCGACGAGATCTACAAGGCGACCGCCGCCGCGTCCGACCTCAAGAGGCTGCCCACCGAGGACGAGGTCGCATCGGCGATCCTGTTCATGGCCAGCGACCTGTCCAGCGGGATCACCGGCCAGGCACTGGATGTCAACTGTGGGGAGTACAAGGCGTGAGCCCTCGCACCGACGTCGGCACCGTCGAGGATCTGCACGCATCTGCCACCAAGGCCTGCGGTCTCGACGATTTCGGCAGCGACGACGACAACTATCGCGAAGCTCTCGCTGTGCTGCTCGAGTCGTACCGCCGCGACGCGGATCTCACCGAGTTCGGCAGCAAGATGCAGCGGTTCTTCGTGCGTAACGCGCTCGTCGCGCGGCTGGTGTCGGAAGCGGCGTGGAAGCAGTACCCGCAGCACGCCGACGTCGAGATCTCCAAGCCGATCTTCGTGACGGGCCTGCCCCGCACCGGCACCACCGCCATCCACCGGCTACTGGCCACTGACCCCCGACACCAAGGGCTGGAGTTGTGGCTCGCCGAGTTCCCGCAGCCCCGGCCGCCTCGCGAAACCTGGTCGGAGAACCCGGTTTTCGCGCAACTCGACGCCCAGTTCAGCAAGGCGCACGCGGAGAATCCGGATTACACCGGCCTGCACTACATGACCGCCGACGAGGTCGAGGAATGCTGGCAGTTGCTGCGCCAGTCCCTGCATTCGGTGTCATACGAGACGTTGGCCCATATCCCGATGTACTCGCGATGGTTGGCAGAACAGGACTGGACGAAGCCGTATCAGCGCCACCGCAGAAACCTTCAGCTGATCGGGCTCAACGAACCGGAGAAGCGCTGGGTCCTGAAGAATCCGAGCCACCTGTTCGCGCTCGACGCCCTCTTCAAGACGTATCCCGATGCGCTGGTCATCCAGTGCCACCGCCCGCCGGAGACGATCATGGCGTCGATGTGCTCGCTGGCCCAACACACCACCGAGGGATGGTCCACCACCTTCGTCGGCGAGACGATCGGGCGCGACTCGTTGGAGACCTGGTCGCGAGGGCTGGAGCTGTTCAATGCCGAACGGGCGAAACACGATCCGGCGCAATTCTACGACCTGGACTACTTCGCGTTGATCAAAGATCCAGTCGGCGCAGTGGCCGACATCTACCGTGCGTTCGGGATCGAGTTCACCGACGAGGCACGAGACGCGATGACCGCGACGCACGAGGAGAGCAAGAAAGGGCCGCGGGCACCCAAACACTCGTACTCGCTGGCCGATTACGGCCTGACCGACGACGAGGTCAAGGAGCGGTTCAAGGGACTCTGACCGTTCGGCTCAGGCGGTGGTGTTCGCCAGCTTGTTGATGCGCTCGAGTGCGTCCTCGGCCAGTGATCTCACGTCATAGCCGTTCGCAGGGCCGCACGTGGAGATCTCGACGGCGGCGTTGTGTGCGGCGATCAACGCGCTGTCGCATGCCCAGTCGTCACCCTTGAACGACCACAGCACGATCTCGCGTGAACCGGAATCGACCGGTGCCAAGAGCTCGAAGACATAGTCGCGGCCGGCCATGCTGGTGACCCGGAACGGTGTTCCGTGGCAGGACTCGATCGTCCGCTTCGCTTGTGCGAGGGCCTCACCGGCGTCGAAATCTGCTCGATAGACGCCGATCATCTCTTCGACGTACACGTCGAGACCGCTGTTCGTGGTCATCCAGTGCCCACCGTCGTACGCCGCGGGATCGTGGTCGACGATGAACGGCGGGTCGACCTCGCGCGCCACTCCCGCGCACTCGGCCGGCTCGACGGATACGAACAGGTTGCCGTCGCTCTTCGACACTTTCGGGCTCAGCAGGTCGCCGATCTGTCCGGCCGTGATCGGCGCGACCGGCGGTTCCGGAGTCGGCGGCGGGCCGTCGACGACCCGTGTGCAGGCGGCAGCGCTCATCGCGAACAGACAGAAAGTCGCCCAAAATCGCCGCATTTCGGGCGACTTTACGTCCCTCGGATCGCGCGTGGGCCCATCTCGACGGGATAGGCCGGGTGATGAACGATCTAGCCGTCGCCGGGCGGGGGCGCGGAGCACTTCTCCTCCAGGCATCCTTCGGCCACAGCGTGTTTGATGCTGTCGGCCAGCCGGGGGCAGGCTTTCTCGCGGGCGGGATCGCCGCCGGACGCCCGGATCTCGGAGAAGTACGCGCAGCGTCGCGACGCCTCGGTGTTCCACTGCACCGAGGTGTGTGCCGGTCCCAACTTCTTGACGTCGACCGACACGTGGCAGAACCGGCAGTCGACGGATACCAGGCCCGAGCTCAGATACCGCTCACGATCGCGTTGGGTGGCCTCACGCAGCGCCGCTGCCCGCTCGGCATCGAAAATCGGTGCCTTCGTGGTGGTTCCGGCTGTCGAGCCACCGCCGTGGCCGTGGTCGTCGTCATGCCCACCGTGCAGCAGCAACATCGCTCGCGCCAGCCGGTCGACGTCGGCGGGGCCGACAATCCGACTAGAGTCGGGGGCTTCGTCGCGCGGGCTCATGACTGCGTTTGTTCAGCCTTCTCTTTCTCTTCGGCCTGGCGCTTGAGGTTCTCCTCGACCTCGACATGCCACTTCTCGTTCGCCGCCGTGGTGTCGACCTCGATCTCGAAGCGGTCCGTCATATCGGGGGTGACGTCCGCGACGTCGACGTAGAACTGCTGATACCACCGGCGCATCTGGTAAACCGCGCCGTCCTCCTCGACGAGCAGCGGATTGTCGATGCGGGTCTTGTGCTTCCAGATCTCCACGTCCTGCAGGAAGCCCTTGCTGACTCCCTCGGTGAACGTGTTGGCCAGCTTCTCGGTCATCTCCTCGTCCAGCCCCTTGGGCTTTTCGACGATGACGCCCCACTGCAGCATGAACGAGTTCTGGGTGACCGGGTAGTGGCAGTTGATCAGGATCGACTCGGCCTTGTAGCCGCCGTAGTTGTTGTGCAGCCAGTTGATCATGAACGACGGGCCGAAATAGGACGCCTCCGAATCGAGGTGCGCCTCACCGTAGGTGGTGCCCATGTCGCTGATATCGGGCCGACCGACGTTGTGCAGATACTGCGACGCGATGTGGCCCTCGAAGACGTTCTTGAAGTACGTCGGCAAGCCGTAGTGGATGTAGAAGAAGTGCGCCATGTCGGTGACGTTGTCGATGATCTCCCGGCAGTTGGCGTTCTCGATCAGGATCGAGTTCCACTTCCAGTCGGTCCACTCGTCGCTCTCGACCTCCGGGATCTCGGGGATCCGGACCTCGGGCTGTGGCGGATTGCCTTCGTGGTCGTGCCAGACGAACAACAGCCCGCCACGAACGTCGGTCTCCCAGGCGCGGGTGCGGGCCAGCCGCGGCGTGCGCTTCGCGTAGGGCACCAGCTTGCACTTGCCGTCGCCGCCCCAGCGCCAGTCGTGGAACGGGCACGCCACTTCGTCGCCCTTGATCGTGCCCTGGGCGAGGTTGCCACCCATGTGGCGGCAGTAGCCGTCGAGGACCTTCACGTCGCCGTGCGAGTCGGCGAAGACCACGAGCATGGTGCCGAAGATCTCGATGCCGTGCGGCTTGCCGTCCAGGTAGTTCTTCACCGGGCCCAGGCAGTGCCATCCCCGGGCGTACCGGTCGGGCAGGGCGCCGGTGTCGATCTCACGAATTCCCGCGCTGTCGGTAGTCACGGTGGGCCTCCCGGTTCTGTGTCTCTAACTAGAACACGTTACAGTTTTGTCCGCTCCACACGCAATCTGTGCAGGTAATCCGCCTCCTCATGAAGCGCTCATCGCGCGCCAACTAGGGGTATAACCAAACGATGCCGTTGTACTCCTTCGAGGGGCGCGCACCGACGATCGATCCGGACGCGTTCATCGCGCCGACGGCCACGCTGGTGGGTGACGTACACGTCGAGGCGGGTGCGTCGGTGTGGTTCAACGCCGTGCTGCGGGCCGACTTCGCCCCGATCGTGGTGCGTGAGGGCGCCAATGTGCAGGACGGCTGCGTTCTGCACGCCCCGCCGGGCATCCCCGTCGACGTGGGACCCGGCGCGACGGTCGCGCACGCCTGCGTCGTGCACGGCGCGCACATCGGCGCGGAGGCGGTGCTCGCCAATCACTGCACGGTGCTCGACGGGGCGGTCATCGGCGCTCGCACCCTGATCGCGGCGCACTCGCTCGTCATCGGTGGCACGAAGATCCCCGACGAAGTTCTGGTGACCGGAGCACCGGCCAGGGTGCGCGGTCCGATCGCCGGAACCGGCGCGGAGATGTGGGTGAACACCAACCCCGGCGCGTACCAGGAGCTGGCGCGTCGTTACTCGACGGGTCTGCAACGCGTCGAGGAGTGATCGCTACCGCTTCGTGAGGCCGGCGCGAAGGGCGACATCCTGCATCTTGCCGATCTTGACCACGAACTCGTCGGTGGTGGCGTCGCCGAGCGCGCTTTGGAATTCGAGCCGCACCAGCGCCGGGCCCTGGGTGAACAGCAGCATCGTGACCGCCTTGCTGTGGTCGATCGATTGACCGACGGCGATGGTGCCGTCAGTGCCGACCGGGACCGGTCGGGGTGTCGCGTCGGCGACCACCTGGTCGAGCCTGGGAATGGCCTCGCGCAGCGTCTTGGTCGCGGTCTCGGCGTCCGGGTAGACCACGATCGTGTTGGAGATCGCGCGGGTGTCGTCCTGATTGACGAACAGGGCGCTCGCCCCGGGCAGACCTCCGGGCGCGGGGTTCGTCGACTGGACGGTGAAGGTGTCTTCGTCGTCGCTGAGATCGGACGCCTCGAGCAGCAGGTGGCTGTAGTCCACGGGCTCAGCCGTATCGCCGCTGCGGCTTGTCGTGGGCGCGGCCGGCGCCGACGTCGTGGACGAGGTCGCGGACGGGACTCCGAGGCCTCCGCTCGGGTTGGGCCCGGACGCGTCGTCGCAGCCGGCGGTGACGGCGCAGATGACGGCCGCCACCGCCGCCGCGGACAGCGGTTTCGACAGTGTGAGACGGCGGTGTTCAAACATGGGATTCGGACTCCGTGTGTGTGCGTAGAGCTCGTCTTCCGAAGGTACTGAACCGGACGAATGCACTGGACACAGCGCTGTGGCCGATCAGGTGAGCGGTAGCGTGGCGCCATGACCATCGGTCGGGTCGCCGAACTGTGGCGCTATCCAGTGAAGTCGTTGGGCGGCGAACGCGTCGAGCACGTCGATATCGGCCCGCGCGGAGTCACCGGCGACCGATTGTGGGCGGTGCGCGATCTCGAGCGCGACGTGACCGCGTCGGCGCGCCGCCTCCCGGCGCTGCTCAACGCCACCGCGCGGTACGTCGCCCCGCTGCCCGCGGACGCCGGTCCCGGAAACGTGCCCGAGGTCGCGATCACCTTCCCGGACGGAAGCGAGTTGTCCAGCGGTGACGACGCTGTGCACGCCAAGCTGTCGGAATTGGCGGGACGTGAGGTGCGCCTGACCGCGCTGCCGCCCGCCGAGGACACCAGCCTGCACCGGCTGAGCAAGCACGAACGCGACAACGCGTCGATCGCCTCGCTGCGCACCGACTTCGGCGTCGATCAGGGTGAGAAGCTGCCTGATGTCTCGATGTTCCGGATCGCCGACCTCGCGATGTTCGCTCGCTTCTCGACGCCGCCGGGGATGTTCGTCGACCTCGCGCCGGTGCACGTGCTGAGTATGACGAGTCTTGCGACGGTCGGCGCCGACGTGGGCGGTGATCCTCTCGACGTACGGCGCTTCCGGCCGAATGTGCTTCTCGCGCTCGATGATCCGTCCGACGGGCTGCCTGAAGCGCAGTGGACCGGTGGGCATCTCACCCTGGGGGGCGCGGTGCTGGAGGTGACGATGCCGACGATCCGCTGTGTGGTCCCGAGCCGCGGACAGCCGGGCCTCGAGGTCGACCGCCGCATCACCAAGGCCGTCGCCGCGCGGGCACAGCGCTGCCTGGGCAGCTACTGCTGGGTGGACACCGCGGGCGCGGTGCGCGTGGGCGACGCGGTCGATCTGCGCGGGGCGGCTGTTCCCAAACGCGTGCTCGGTGATGCGGTCAGGCGGGCAAAACGGTTCACGTTGAGCCTCGCCGCCTCGGCCGCGGACCGGCTCGGCCGCTAGATCTTTCGTGCGCTCGCGGTGGCGCGGTCCAGCTCCCAGAAGGCCCTCAGCGCAACGATCTTGCCCTCGTCGTCGACGCGGTAGGTGAACACGCCTTCGGCCGTCACCTCGTAACCGGCGGACCGGATGACGATATGGCCGACGTTGGCCTCCTCGTTACCGCACTGGTACGTGTTCTCGAAGTTGAACTGCAACTCGCTGGACGCGATCGCCATGTCGTAGAACTTCGCGATGGCTTCCTTGCCGCGATGGCCTTTACCCTCGGGGTCGAAGTGCGACGGCCCGATGGGGTCCTCCACGATCGCGTCGTCGGCGAAGTTGTCCAGCCAGGCCTGCTTGTCGTGGGCGATCGCCGCCTCGCGGGATCGCTTGCCCGCCAGGTGCACCGGAGCGTCCGGATTGGTGACGGTCATCGGGATCAGTCCTGCCAGCCCGAGTGGATGTAAGTTTCGGCGAAGCGCTTCATCGCGTCGAGCTTGGGTTGCAGCGGTGCGTCGAAGCCCAGTCCCTCGAACACCCATGGCATCACGATGTTGTCGGTGACGCCGGATTCGGCGAGTTCACGGTGGCCGTCGACGCCGAACTTGTCGATGCATACGGCCTGGAACTCGAACGGGTCGTCGGCCCGGCCGTATTCGGCGAGCAGCGCCTTCAACTTGGCGATCGTTTCGGCCAGCTGCTCGCCGGTCATCATCGCGCTGGTCCATCCATCGCCGACGCGTGCCGCGCGCTTGAGCGCGACGTCGGTGTGGCCGCCGACGTAGAACGGGACCGGTTGGGTGGGCGCCGGGCTCATCTGAAGCTTGTCGAAGTCGTAGAACTCGCCGTGGAACTCCACCATGCCGCCGGCCAGCACGAGTTTGATCACCTCGATCATCTCGTCGACTCTCTTGCCGCGGCGCGCGTACGGCTGGCCACACCACTCGAACTCCTCGGGGGCCCAACCGATCCCGACACCGAAACCGAACCGGTTGTTGGTCAGGTTGGCCACCGAGCCGACCTGGCGCGCGAGCAGCAGTGGATTGCGCGAACCCAGCTTCATCACGTTGGTGTAGAAGCGCAGCGTCGACGTCACCGCACCCATCGCCCCTGCGGCGATCAGCGGATCGACCCAGGGGGTGTTCTCGTCCCACATCCGCGAGCCGTCCGGCGTGTACGGGTAGTCCGCCGCTTGCTTCTCCATGTAGAAGATGGAGTCCGGCAACGCGATCGAGGTGAAGCCGACCTCCTCGGCCGTCTTCGCGATCTCGGTCAGCTGGTCGATCTGACACATCGGCACCGCGCAGGTGTACTGCATACGGGACATGGTCAGGCCGTCGGCTTGTCGCTGGAGACCACCCACATCGAGTAGTACTGCGAGCCGCCGCCGTACGCGTGGCCGAGCGCCTTGCGGGCGCCCTCGACCTGGTGGTCGCCGGCCTTGCCCATCACCTGGATCGCCGCTTCGGCGAAGCGGATCATGCCGGAGGCACCGATCGGATTCGACGACAGCACACCGCCGGACGCGTTGAGCGGGATGCGTCCGCCGATCGCCGTCTCGCCCGCCTCGGTCAGCTTCCAGCCTTCTCCTTCCGGCGCGAAACCGAGGTTCTCCAGCCACATCGGCTCGAACCACGAGAACGGCACGTAGACCTCGGCGACGTCGATCTCGTCGATCGGGCTCGTGATCCCGGCCGCCTTCCACAACGCCGCTGCGGCATCACGGCCCGCCTGCGGATTGACCTGGTCACGCCCCGAGTACGCGAGCGGTTCGGTCCGCAGCGCCGTCGCATGAATCCAGGCGACCGGATTGCCTTCGGCGAGACGCTGTTCGGCGATCTCCTCGTTGCCGATCACCAGGGCACAGGCACCGTCGGACGACGGGCACGTCTCGTCGAATCGGATGGGGTCCCACAGCATCTGGGATGACATCACCTTCTCCAGGGTGATGTCGGGCTGATGCAGATGCGCCAGCGGGTTCTTGGCGCCGTTGAGCCGGTCCTTGACTGCCACCATCGCACCGATGTGGTTGGGCGCCCCGGAGCGGCGGATGTACGCGCGCACGTGCGGGGCGAAGTACCCACCGGCGCCGGCGCCGACGGGTTTGGTGAACGGCACCGGAATGCTCAACGCCCACATGGCGTTCGACTCGGACTGTTTCTCCCACGCCATCGCCAGCACGCGCCGGTACTTACCTGACTGCACCAGGCTGGCGGCCACGACCGCGGTCGACCCGCCGACCGAACCGGCGGTGTGCACGCGGATCAACGGCTTGTTCGTTGCGCCGACGGCGTCGGCCATGAACAGCTCGGGCATCATCACGCCCTCGAAGAAGTCGGGCGCCTTGCCGACCACCACCGCGTCGATGTCGTCCATCGTCGCGCCCGCGTCCGCCAGCGCCTTGTCGATGGCCTCGCGCACCAGGCCGTTCATCGACACGTCCTGGCGCTTGGCGACGTACTTCGTCTGACCGGTGCCCAGTACCGCAGCGAGATTCTTCGACATCAGGCGTGTCCTTCCAGAACGGCCACCAGGTTCTGTTGCAGCGCAGGACCGCTCGTCGCGTGCGCCAGCACACGCTGCGCCGAACCGTTGAAGATGTGTTGTGCGGCGAACCCGATGCGCTCGAGACCCGCGGAGAACATCGGGTTGGCGGACAACGCGCCGCCCGAAGGGTTCACCTTCGTCGAGGAGGGCAGCCCGATGGCCTCGGTGAGGATCAGGTGCTGGTGGGTGAACGGTGCGTAGATCTCGGCCACGTCGATCGATCCCGTGTCGCCGCCGGTGGCCGCTTGGGCGGACGCCGCCGTCGACGGCGACGTGGTCAGATCTCGGGCGCCCAATATCGGCGTCTCGACGCGATGTTCGATTCCGGTGATCCACGCCGGGTTCTCGCGGAGTTCACGCGCCCGCTCGCCGGCGGCGAGCACGATCGCCGACGCACCATCGGTGATCGGCGCGATGTCGTGGCGGCGCAATGGATCCGCGAAGTACGGCCGCTCGACGAGTTCGGAGATCGCCTTCGCCTCGTCTGAGGCAGTCGGAGCCTTCTCGCTGTCGGTGCGGCCGGCGGCCGCCATCGCGTCCAGTGCCACCTGAGCCATCTGCTCGGCGGTCCACTTGCCGGCGTCGAGCCCGAAGCGGGCCTGCAGGCCCGCCATCGACACCGCGTCCGGCCACAGCGGGGCGACGGTGTAGGGATCGGTCTGCAGCGCCAGCACGCGGCGCAGCACACCGGCGCTGGACTTGCCGAAGCCGTACACCAGCGCGGTGTCCACCTCGCCGGTGAGGATCTTGATGTAGGCCTCGTAGAGCGCCCACGCCGCGTCCATCTCGACATGCGACTCGTTGATCGGTGGCACCGCTCCGATCGAGTCGATCGCGGAGATGAACGAGAACGCCCGGCCCGCAAGGTAATCCGAAGACCCCGAGCACCAGAAGCCGATGTCGGTCTGCTTCAGGCCGAGCTCGTCGTAGAGCCGGTGAAAACACGGCATCAACATCTCGACGCCGTTGGTGGTTCCGTCGGTGCGGCGCACATGCGGTGCGTGCGCGAACCCGACGATTGCTACATCTCTTGAATCGGTCACGTCCAGCCCTTTACAGGTGGTGCTTGTAGGAGTCGTAGTCGGCGTCGGGCTCACCCGTCGGCCGGAAGTGGTCGATGTTGTCGATGCCCAAACCCCACTCTTCGCGGGGCTTCCAGACCGCCTCCACGCGCATGCCCATGCGGACCTCGCTCGCCTCGATCTCGGTCACCAGATGCAGGAAGGGGATGTCGGCGCCGTCGAGCAGGACGTAGGCAGCCACGTAGGGCGGCTTGATGCGTTGTCCCGCAAAGGGGATGTTGATGACGGCGAACGTCGTGACGGTGCCCTTGTCGGGCAACTCGATGAACTCGTCGAGCTCCAGGCCCGTGGCCGGATCGGCCTCCTTGGGCGGGAAGTACACCTTGCCGGGCTTGCCGTCACGGCCGCTCTTGGTTCGCGCCCCGAGCAGCTTGCCCTCCTCGAGCGCGCGTAGGAAGGTGCTCTCGGGCAGGGATGCGGTGTGCTGGATCTCGATCGACGACGGCGTCACCTGGACGGTGACCGGGTCGCGGTCGTCGGGTTGACCCTGCGGTTCGGCGTCCTCGCCGGGTACGAAGTACGCGATGTCGGTGATGGCCCCGACCGGCTCGTCGACCCAGTGTGCGTGCACGCGTGTTCCTGCGCTGATGGAGTCCGCGGAACCCGCGTCGACCGCGTGCAGCAGCGGGGTGTCGGCGCCGTCCAGCTTGATCAGCGCCCAGGCGAACGGACGGTCCAGAGGCTGGCCCTCGAGGGGGGCCGGCTGCCACGTCCACGACACCACGGTGCCGACGGCGGCCACCGGTACGATTTCCGTCAATCGCTCGTAGGTCACGGGATCGAACTCGGCCGGCGGCACGTGCACCCGCCCATCCGAACCGCGCACTCCGACGATGCGTCGCTCGCGCAGGGCGGTGAAGAACTGCGACAGGAGTGGTCCGACTGAACGGGTGTAGTCGAATGAGAGCCTTAGCGGCGCTGAAAGCGGCGGCTCATGCGGATCGATCTGCACCGGGCTGCTTTGGCTGGTGGTCACGGCATCGAGTAGAACAGGTTCTAACAATGGTTTCAAGACACCGTTATGAGGTCTGCGAATGAAGCTCGGACTGCAGTTGGGGTATTGGGGCGCGCAACCGCCCGAGAATCACGCCGAACTGGTCGCCGCCGCCGAGCAGGCCGGCTTCGACACGGTGTTCACCGCCGAGGCCTGGGGCTCGGACGCCTACACGCCGCTGGCGTGGTGGGGCCGCGAGACCACGCGCATGCGGCTGGGCACGTCGGTGATCCAGCTGTCCGCGCGCACCCCGACCGCGTGCGCGATGGCGGCGCTGACACTCGACCATCTCTCCGGCGGTCGTCACATCCTCGGGCTCGGGGTGTCCGGACCGCAGGTCGTGGAGGGTTGGTACGGCCAGAAGTTCCCCAAGCCGCTGGCCCGCACCCGTGAGTACATCGACATCCTGCGTCAGGTGTGGGCGCGCGAGGCGCCCGTGCGTAGCGACGGCCCGCACTACCCGCTGCCGTTGGCCGGGGAGGGCACCACGGGTCTGGGCAAGAACCTCAAACCGATCACTCATCCGCTGCGCGCCGACATCCCGGTGATGCTCGGCGCCGAAGGGCCGAAGAACGTCGCGCTGGCCGCCGAGATCTGCGACGGATGGCTGCCGATCTTCTACTCGCCGCGCATCGCCGACATGTACAACGAGTGGCTCGACGAGGGCTTCGCCCGCCCGGGTGCGCGCCGCAGCCGCTCCGACTTCGAGATCTGCGCGACGGCCCAGGTGGTCGTCACCGACGACCGCGCCGAGATCATGGAGCTGATGAAGCCGCATCTGGCGCTGTACGTGGGCGGCATGGGTGCCGAGGACACCAACTTCCACGCCGACGTCTACCGCCGGATGGGTTATGCGGAAGTCGTCGAGGACGTGACGAAGCTGTTCCGCTCTGGACAAAAGGACGGCAAAGAGCGAGCGGCCAAGATCATCCCCGACGAGTTGGTCGACGACTCGGCCATCGTCGGCGACCTCGGTTACGTGCAGGAACAGATCAAGGCATGGGAAGCCGCGGGCGTGACGATGATGGTCGTCGGCGCGCGTTCACCCGAGCAGATCCGGGATCTCGCCGCGTTGGTCTGATCGGGTAGACACTTCCTTGCTTGTTGTCTACCCGGCGTTCTAGATTGACGCGATGACCCAGCACACCATCGCGGGCACGGTGCTCACCATGCCGGTGAAAATCCGCAAAGCGCACCAGCACATGGCGATGTTCTCGGTGAACGCCGACGCCGCCCAACGAATGATCGACTACAGCGGGCTGAAGGTCTGCCGGTTCCTGCCGGGACGCGCGATCGTGGTGCTGATGCTGATGCGCTACGAGGACGGCGACCTCGGCCAGTACTACGAGTACGGCACGAACGTGATGGTGAACCCGCCGGGATCGGATGCGTCCGGGCCGCGGGCCCTGCAGTCGGCGGGCGCGTTCATCCACCACCTGCCGGTCGACCAGGCCTTCACCCTCGAGGCAGGCACCAAGATCTGGGGTTATCCGAAGGTCATGTCGGAGTTCACGATTCGTGACGGGCACACCTACTCGTTCGACGTCAGCATCGACGGCCAGTTCGCGGTCGGCATGGATTTCCGGCCCGGCCTCGCGGCCCCCGCGGCGTTCACGTCCAAGCCGCAGGCGCACCCCACCTACTCGTGCCGCGACGGGGTGCTGCGCCGGACCGTCGGCGAGATGAGGCTCAGCGACGTGCGCTACCGGCCAGGCGGCGCCCGGGTCCGGCTAGGCGAACATCCCTATGCGAAGGAACTGGCGTCGCTAGGCTTTCCCAAACGCGCGTTGTTCTCCAGTTCGGCTGCGAACGTGGAGATGTCGTTCGCGGATGCAGAGGAGCTTCGATCGTGACTGTTACGGCACCGCAGACCAAACCCGACGTCGACCTCACCGACGGCGCCTTCTACGCAGGCGACTCGCGGTCGGTCTACAAGTGGATGCGCGAGAACGAGCCGGTCTTCCGCGACCGCAACGGATTGGCCGCCGCCGCAACCTATGCCGCGGTGATCGAGGCCGAGCGCAACCCGGAGTTGTTCTCCAACGCCGGCGGCATCCGACCCGACCAGCCGGGCGTCGAGATGATGATCGAGATGGACGACCCGCAGCACCTGTTGCGGCGCAAGCTCGTCAACGCCGGCTTCACCCGCAAGCGGGTCAAGGACCTCGAGGGCTCGATCGCGAACCTGTGCGACACGCTGATCGACAATGTGTGTGAGCGCGGCGAGTGCGACTTCGTCTGGGACATCGCGGCGCCGCTGCCGATGGCCGTCATCGGCGACATGCTCGGCGTGCGTCCCGAGGAACGCGAGATGTTCCTCAAATGGTCCGACGACCTGGTCAGCTTCCTGAGCAGCACCGCGGATCCCGAGCAGTTCCAGGTCACCATGGACGCGTTCGCGGCCTACAGCGAATACATGATGGGCATGATCGCGGTCCGCAAGGACGAGCCGACCGACGATCTGGTCAGCGTGCTGGTGCACGCCGAGGTCGAGGGCAGCAAGCTCGAAGACCATCAGATCGTCACCGAGGTGCTGCTGCTGTTGATCGGCGGCGACGAGACCACCCGGCACACGTTGTCCGGCGGCACCCGGCAGTTGCTGTTGCACCCCGATCAGCATCGGCGCCTCGCGTCCGATCTGTCGTTGCTGCCCAACGCGATCGAGGAGATGCTGCGCTGGACGGCGCCGGTGAAGAACATGGCGCGGACGATCACCGCCGACACCGAATTCCACGGAACGGCCCTCAAAGAGGGCGAGAAGATGATCCTGCTGTTCGAGTCGGCCAACTTCGACGAGAAGGTGTTCGACGACCCGGAGTCTTTCGATATCGAGCGCTATCCGAACAACCACCTGGCGTTCGGCTTCGGCACGCATTTCTGCCTGGGCAACCAGCTGGCGCGGCTCGAGCTGTCGATCATGCAGACCAAACTGCTGCAGCGGCTGCCCGATCTGCGGCTGGCCTCCCGAGACGAGTTGCCGTTGCGGCCCGCCAATTTCGTGAGCGGTCTGGAGAAGATGCCGGTGGTGTTCACGCCGACGGCGAAGGTGCTCTAGTCCAGTTCGTGAAACGAGCGACGGAAATCGGACCGAAACCGTCGCAGGTTTCACAACCGAGCGAGGGCGCGGGACGACGCCGCGGGCCTACTTCATCTGGAAGTTCGGGGCCCGCTTCTCCTTGAACGCTCGCGGCCCCTCCTTGGCGTCGTCGCTGAGGAACACCGGGATGCCGTTGGCGGTGTCGGGCTTGAACGCCTCGTTCTCGTGCATGCCCTCGGTCTCGCGGATGGTCTTGAGGATCGCCTGCACGGCGAGCGGGCCGTTGTTGTTGATCACCTCGGCGATCTCCAACGCCTTGTCCAACGCGGTTCCGTCCGGCACCACGTAACCGATCAGCCCGTACTCCTTGGCCTCCGCGGCGGTGATGTGGCGTCCGGTCAACAGCAGATCGCACGCAATGGTGTACGGAATCTGGCGCACCAGGCGCACCGCCGAGCCGCCCATCGGGTACAGGCTCCACTTGGCCTCGGAGATGCCGAACTTGGCGCTCTCGCCGGCGATGCGGATGTCGGTGCCCTGCAGGATCTCGGTGCCACCGGCGATCGCCGGGCCCTCGACCGCGGCGATCAGCGGCTTCGTCAGCCGTCGGCCCTTCAGCAGCGCGTCGATGCGCGACGGGTCGTAGCTGCCGTCCTTGAACGAGTCGCCCGGTGGTTTGGCCGTCGCGGCCTTGAGGTCCATACCCGCACAGAAGTAGCCGCCGGCGCCGGTGAGGATGCAGGTGCGGATCTCGGGATCGTTGTCCACGCGGTCCCAGGCCTCGACCATGATCGAGAGCATCTCGGTCGAGAGCGCGTTGCGCGCCTCCGGCCGGTTCAGCGTCACGATCAGGGTGTGTCCGCGCTGCTCAATGAGGGCGTCAGGGCCCTTCTGGGGATCACTCACGGGGGTTCGCCTTCCAGCGTCGATGCCACAGACTTGTCTGGAAATGTAACACGTTCTAGTTTAGGTTCCGTGGCCCTGAACATCGCTGATCTAGCCGAGCACGCCATCGACGCTGTGCCAGACCGTGTCGCCCTCATCTGCGGCGACGACCAGCTGACGTATGCCCAATTGGAGGAGCAGGCCAACCGGTTGGCCCACTACCTGCTCGACCAGGGCGTCAAGAAGGACGACAAGGTCGGCCTTTACTGCCGCAACCGCAACGAGATCGTCGTTGCGATGCTGGGCATCGTCAAGGCCGGGGCCATCCTGGTCAACGTCAACTTCCGCTACGTC
Organism: Mycobacterium sp. E136; assembly: GCF_001666865.1. Classification (NCBI taxonomy): domain Bacteria; kingdom Bacillati; phylum Actinomycetota; class Actinomycetes; order Mycobacteriales; family Mycobacteriaceae; genus Mycobacterium; species Mycobacterium sp. E136. The sequence continues at coordinate 6,107 of NZ_LZJE01000038.1, read as the reverse complement.
GAGGGCGAGCTGAAGTACCTGTTCGAAAACTCCGACATGGTCGCGGTGGTGCACGAGCGCCGCTACGCCGACCGCGTCGCGAACGTGCTTCCCGAGACCCCCGCGGTCAAGACCGTCCTGGTGATCGAGGACGGCAGCGACGACGACTTCGAGCGCTACGGCGGCGTCGAGTTCTACTCCGCCCTCGAACAGGGTTCACCGGAACGTGATTTCGGACCCCGCAGCGAGGACGACATCTACCTGCTGTACACCGGCGGCACCACCGGCTTCCCCAAGGGCGTGATGTGGCGCCACGAGGACATCTACCGGGTGCTCTTCGGCGGCACCGATTTCGCCACCGGCGAGTTCGTCAAGGACGAGTACGACCTGGCGAAGGCGGCCGCGGAGAACCCGCCGATGGTCCGCTACCCGATCCCGCCGATGATCCACGGCGCCACCCAGTCGGCGACCTGGATGTCGCTGTTCTCCGGTCAGACCACGGTGCTGGCACCGGAGTTCGATGCCGACGAGGTGTGGCAGACCATCGAGAAGCACAAAGTGAACCTGTTGTTCTTCACCGGCGACGCGATGGGCCGCCCCTTGCTCGATGCGCTGGTAAAGCTGCACGAGTCCGGTCGCGAGCCCGACCTCTCCAACCTGTTCCTGCTGGCGAGCACCGCCGCACTGTTCTCCACCAGCATCAAGGAGAAGTTCCTCGAACTGCTGCCCAACCGGGTGATCACCGACTCGATCGGGTCCTCGGAGACGGGTTTCGGCGGCACCAGCATCGTGGCCAAGGGGCAGTCGCACACCGGCGGTCCGCGGGTGACGATCGATCACCGCACCGTCGTGCTCGACGAGAACGGCAACGAGGTCAAGCCCGGATCGGGTGTGCGCGGGCTGATCGCGAAGAAGGGCAACATCCCGGTCGGCTATTACAAGGACGAGAAAAAGACCGCCGAGACGTTCAAGACATTCAACGGAATTCGCTACGCCATCCCCGGTGACTACGCGGAGGTCGAGGCCGACGGCACGGTCACGATGCTGGGCCGCGGTTCGCAGTCGATCAACAGCGGCGGCGAGAAGATCTACCCCGAAGAGGTCGAGGCCGCGCTCAAGGGCCATCCCGACGTGTTCGACGCGCTCGTGGTCGGGGTGCCCGACGAGCGCTACGGTCAGTGCGTGGCGGCCGTCGTGCACCGCCGGCCGGGCACCAATCCGACGCTGGCCGATCTCGACACGTTCGTGCGCCGCGAGATCGCGGGTTACAAAGTGCCGCGCAAGGTTTGGTGGGTCGACGAGATCCACCGGACCCCGGCGGGTAAGCCGGACTACCGGTGGGCCAAGGACACCACCGAGGAGCGGCCTGCCGACGATGTGCATGCCAACCATGTGGGATCGGCGTCGTGACCGGGATGCGCACTGAACTCTGCGATCGGTTCGGCATCGAGTACCCGATCTTCGTGTTCACGCCGTCGGAGAAGGTCGCCGCCGCGGTCAGCAAGGCCGGCGGGCTGGGCGTGCTGGGCTGCGTGCGGTTCAACTCGGCCGACGATCTCGAAGACGTGCTGTGCTGGATGGACGAGAACACCGACGGCAAGCCCTACGGCGTCGACGTGGTGATGCCCGCCAAGGTGCCCCAGGAGGGCACCGCGGTCGACATCGACAAGCTGATCCCGCAGAGCCATCGCGACTTCGTCGACAAGACGCTCGCCGATCTCGGGGTTCCGCCGCTGCCCGAGGACGGGGCGCGCAACGAGGGTGTGCTCGGCTGGCTGCACAGCGTGGCACGCTCACATGTGGAGGTCGCGCTCAAGCATCCGATCAAGCTGATCGCCAACGCGCTCGGGTCACCACCGAAGGATGTCATCGACCAGGTGCACGCCGCGGGAGTTCCGGTCGCCGCGTTGGCCGGCAGCGCCAAACACGCTCAGCGCCATGTGGACAACGGCGTCGACATCGTGGTCGCGCAGGGCCACGAAGCCGGCGGCCACACCGGTGAGATCGGCTCGATGGTGCTGTGGCCGGAGATCGTCGACGCGCTCGGCGGGAAGGCCCCGGTGTTGGCGGCCGGCGGTATCGGCACGGGCCGGCAGGTCGCGGCCGCGTTGGCGCTCGGCGCGTCGGGTGTGTGGATGGGTTCGGCGTTCCTGACGGCGGCCGAGTACGACCTCGGGCACCGCAAGCCCGGCGGCGTCTCGACGATCCAGGAGGGGCTGCTGCGGGCGACGTCGGCCGACACCGTGCGCCGGCGGATCTACACCGGTAAGCCCGCTCGTCTGCTGAAGACGAAATGGACCGACGCGTGGGATGCGCCCGACGCGCCGGAGCCGTTGCCGATGCCGCTGCAGAACATTCTCGTCAGCGAGGCCCATCAGCGGATGAACGAGTCGGACAACCCCGACACCGTGGCGATGCCGGTGGGTCAGATCGTGGGGCGGATGAACGAGATCCGCCCGGTCGCCGACATCATCGCCGAGCTGGTGGAGGGTTTCGAGGAGGCCACCCGCCGCCTCGACGGCATCCGCGGCGACTGACTTCCCGGTCGAGCGTGGGCTCGACGCACGTGGATTCGCGGAATGCGTGACACAACCCCACGCTCGGCGCGACGTATGCGCTATCGCGGGATCGGATACACGCGGTCGGCGCAGTCGGTGCCCTCGGCGGCCAGCTGCCGTTTGATCACCTTGAACGTCTCGGTGCGCGGCAGCGCCGTGCTGATCCGCACGTACGACGGCCACTGCTTCGGCCCGAGATCGGGCTGCGCCGAGAGGAATTCGCGGAACGTATCGGTGTCGAAGGTCGCGCCTTCGGTGAGGGTCAGCGCGGCCATCACCTGGTCGCCCACATCGGGCGCGGGTATCCCGTAGACCGCCACCTCCACGACGTCGGGGTGCCGCAGCAGCACCCGCTCGATCGGTGCCGCGCCGAGGTTCTCGCCGTCGACCCGCATCCAGTCGCCCAGCCTGCCCGCGAAGTACGCGTAACCGTTCTCGTCGCGGTACGCCAAGTCGCCACTGTGGTACACGCCGCCGCGCATCCGCTCGGCGTCGGCCTCCGGATCGTTGTAGTAACCCTCGAAACGCCCTGCGTCCGAGAGGTTCACCAGCTCACCGGTCACACCCGGTGGACACGGTTCGCCGGTGTCGACGTCCACGATCTCGGTGCCGGGTGGCAGCGGACCCAGCGAGCCCGGGGGAGTGTCCGGTGTGCGGGCGATCGCGATCCCGCCCTCGGTCGAACCGAACCCGTCCATCACCACCGTGCCGAACCGCTTCGCGAACCGCTCGACATCGGCAGGCGCACCCTCGTTGCCGTACACCGCCCGCAACGGGTTGTCCGCGTCGTCCGGAAGCTCCGGTGTGGCAAGGACATACGACAGCGGCTTACCCACGTAGTTCGCGTACGTTGCGCCGAAGCGACGGACATCGGGCAGGAACTGCGAGGCGGAGAACTTGCGACGCAACGCCAGTGAGCTCTGCGAGGCCAGCGCCACCGCCCAGCCGACCAGCACCGCGTTCGAGTGGAACAGGGGCATCGATACGTAGCAGACGTCGCGGGGTCCCAGGTCGAAGCGCTGTGTCATCGTCACACCCGCCACCGCGACCTTGCCGTGGCTGCATTTGACGGCCTTCGGGTCACCGCTGGTGCCCGATGTGTAGATCAGCATGAACAGGTCCGTGGGATCGGCCTGCCGCACCTCGACCGGCGCACCGGCGAAGGCCGCCACCTCGGCTGCCCATTCCGGTGAGTCGACATCGATGTGGTCGATACCGTCGATCACGTCTCGTGATCCCGAATCAGCAAGCACCAGTTGGCAATCGGCATGGGTGATGTCGCGCTGCAGCGCCGCCCCGCGCCGGACGGGGTTGAGGCCGACCGGCACGATGCCGGTCAGTCCCGCGGCGGCGAGGACCGCCGAAAAGAACGGCGTGTTCTGCAGCAGCACCCCGACGTGAGGGGGCCGGTCGGGATCGAGGCGCGCCCGTAACGCGGCGGCGGCGGCCGCGGCGTCCCGCAGGTGATCACGCCAGGTGGTGAACGTCTCCTCGAAGAGCACGCCGCGGTCGTCGACGTCGATCAGGGGCGCCAACAGGTCGGCGACCGTGGGCAGCTTGTTCACATCACGCGGGCGTATCGGCCAACTCCCGGCCGATGCGCAGCAGTTGCCCCGTGGCGCCGCCGACCGCGAACTCGGTCTGCTTGGCCGCCAGGAAATACCGGTGCACGGGGTGGTCGATGTCGATCCCGACCCCGCCGTGCACGTGCACGGTGGTGTGGGCGACGCGGTGACCGGCGTCGGCGGCCCAGAACGCGGCGGTGCCCACGTCGAGATCGGCCGGAAGATCCTCGGAGAGCCGCCACGCGGCCTGGGTCAGGGTCAACCGGAGCGCCTTGACGTCGATGTAGCCGTCGGCCAGTCGTGACGACACCGCCTGGAAGCTGCCGATCGGCCGGTCGAACTGCTCGCGTTCGCGGGCATATTCCGCGGTGAGCTCGAGTGCGCGCTCGAGCACACCGAGCTGAAAAGCACTGTGGCCCAACATCGTCTGGGTGGTCAGCCACGCGGCGACATCAGCGTCGCCGACCGCGCGGCCGGCATCGACCTGGGTGCCCTGCAGTTCGAGGTGTCCGATGCTGCCGTGACCGGTGGTGCTCAACGACTCGACCGTCACGCCGGGGTCCGCCGCGGCGACCAGGAAAACCTTGACGCCCGAATCTGTTTCGGCCGGGATCAGGAATGCGTCGGCCACGGGACCGTACGGAACCTGCGTGCGCGACCCGGTGAGCCGGTAGCCACCGTCGCTCGACTGGGCCTGCACCGGACCCTGACCCATCTCGCCGTCGAGCGCGACGGTGAGCACCTTGTCGCCCTTGATCGCGGGCACCGCCCACTCCTGCTGCAGCGCGTCCGGGCCGAACTTGGCCAGCGCGCCGGCGCCCAGCACGACCGATTCGAGGTAGGGCACCGCGGACAACTGCCTGCCGAGTGCGACCAGGATGGCCACCTGTTCGAGCACGCCGAATCCGCCGCCGCCCACCGACTCGGGAGCGGCGGCCGACAGCACGTCGGCCTCGATCAGCTTGCCCCACAGCGTTTTGTCGAACCTCTGGTCCTGCCCGTCGAGTTCACGCTGGCGCTCCGGCGTCACGACGGAGTCGACGATCGTGCGGACCAATCCGCCGAGATCCTCCGACGCTTCGGTTGTCTTGAAATCCATGGCGGGTCCTATCGGTTCACTCGGGGCAGGCCGAGCGCGACCATGCCGATGATGTCGCGCTGAATCTCGTTGGTGCCGCCGCCGAACGTCAGGATCAGGCAGCTGCGGTGCATCCGTTCGATCCGCCCGCGCAACAGGGCCCCCGGCGTGCCGGGGCGCAGGGTGGCCGCGGTGCCCAGCACCTCCATCAGCAGACGGTAGGCCTCGGTGGCCAGTTCGGTGCCGTACACCTTGGCCGCGGACGCGTCCGCGGGTGAGGGGGCGGCGTCGTCGGCGGACGCCAGTTCCCAGTTGATCAGCTTGAGCACCTCGGCCTTGGCGTGCACCCGGGCCAGGTTGAGCTGCACCCACTCCGAGTCGATCAACCGGTTGCCGTGCACGTCCTTGGTGTTCTGGGCCCACTCACGAACTCCGCCCAGCGCCACGAAGATCGGCTGAGCAGACACGAGTGCGACGCGCTCGTGGTTGAGCTGGTTGGTCACCAGCTTCCAGCCGGCGTTCTCCTCACCCACCAGGTTGGTCACGGGCACCCGCACGTCCTGGTAATAGGTGGCGCTGGTGTCGACGCCCGCCATGGTGTGCACCGGCGTCCACGAGAACCCCTCGGCCGTGGTGGGGACGATCAGCATCGAGATCCCGCGGTGCTTTTTGGCCTCGGGATTGGTGCGCGCGGCCAGCCACACATAGTCGGCGTAGGCGATCAGGCTCGTCCACATCTTCTGGCCGTTGATCACATAGTCGTCGCCGTCGCGAACTGCGGTGGTGCGCAGCGACGCCAGATCGGTGCCCGCCCCGGGCTCGGAGTAGCCGATCGAGAAGTGCAGTTCGACGGCGACGACTATGTGATCAACGGCCAGAAGATGTGGACGAGCCTGATCGCCTACGCCGACTATGTGTGGCTGGCCG
>NZ_LZJE01000037.1:0-32270 GCF_001666865.1 Mycobacterium sp. E136 | reverse complement strand
CTGCATGCGGGTCGACGCCGGGAGGAAGGAAATCGGTGAGGCACTCGCAGAGGCGTCCAAGTGCAGCGCTGACCTCGGCGAAGACATCTGCGTTTCCAGCGACCGACTGACTTATCTCGACGTCGGGCAGGTCGAAATCGGGGAGTTCAACATCATCGACACTCTTCTTGGCTCGCTGCAGGCTCGTTTGCTCTTTGGCCCAGCCAGACTGCTCCTTGACGGCCTCGGTCTTAAAGAGGTCGGTGAGTTGGCGTACCTGCTCGGCGAGCTCGGCCTCCCGAGCGGCCTCTGATTCCAGCTTCTGGACACGGCGTCGGGCGGCGATCAGTTTGCGGGCGTTGGCCTGCAGGTCGCCGATGCCCAAGTTGATCGACTCGTTGACTTCCTTGAGATCGAGTGACGCATCGACAAGGGTCATACGACCGACCGGCTCCCGGGAGTACTCGAGAATCTCCCCTTGGGAAAACGCCGCGATCGGACAAAGGGTTGCAGGGTCGACATCAACTTCGGCCCAATCGGTTCCAGTCTGCTGAAGCACTCGTGCAGTGGGCGATCCACCGGTGTTGAAGGTGCGTTCGATCTGGTACCGCTTGCCGTCACCCGTCACGTGCAGTACGACCATGCTGTTGTTCATAAGCGCCTTGGCCATGCGCGAGTCGATCTCGCGGCGAATGTTGGGGAAGGCCTCGGCGTCCACTTGCTGGTTCAGCGCGAATCGTGCCGCCTCCAGAATCAGTGATTTTCCCGCGCCTGTCCCGCCCAGCAGACAGTTCAAATCCGGAGAGAGTTCGATCCGTTGTCCGCCAAGGAACCCGCCAATAAACTCGATGTCTTCGATACATGTGTACGAGACTTGCGCGGGCGGCTCTTCCAGCGAGATGCGCAATGCCGGGTCAGCCAATGCATGGCGGATGCCGACCAGGTCGGGGCGACTGGCTTTGATCCATGTGCGACGCGCACCGATGCCGGACAGAGCATGACAACTCTGGTCCTTGTTCCATGTGTCCGATCCGCGGACGAAGGCCAGGTTCCGCTTGTCCGCGAGGCTGTTTCGCACGTCTTCGATCGTGTCGAGGTGGACTACCTCGACTGCGCTGATGGCGGCGTCGAGCAGTACCTCCTTGACGTGAGCCTTGACGGTGAGCCGCAGCAGGCCCTTGTCTTTTTCAATATGAGCTGGAATGGCCACTCCGCCGGAGGCGGCCACCTTCGCCGCCGCGTGAGAAAAGCCGACATCGGCCGCGATGTCCAGCTTGCCTCGGTCGGCCTGGCCGATATTGAGCTTGACGAGCACTTCCTCGATAAGGCTCGGGTCCGTTCCCTCCTCCCATATAGCGAGGAGATGGCCTTCGGTGGTGCTGATTTCGACGCCGGGTAGAACGACCAACGGCGTGCCATTGGCAGCGTCGGCGACATCTTGGCACCACGACACCGTGTTGTGATCCGTGATGGCGATGGCGTCGAGCTTGGCAGCGATGGCGGCAGCGACGATGTCCTCCGGCGCTCCGTAGTTTTCGTCTTTTGCGTCCTGCGAACCGGGTGTGTGGACGTGGAAGTCAACGGCCCAGAAGCGCGCCCAACTAGTCATCGTTCGAGCTTCTCCTTCCCATCTCGGACCACGTACCGGCGCGCCTAACGGCATACACCAACGTCGGGTGGGCCCACCCTGACCGTGCCAGCCAGCGCCCTACGGTCGGGCAAAGGGATTTATCACCCAAAGAGGTGCGAGGTTGTGGTCTGCAACCATCACGCCAACACGGCAAATTGTAGGTTGTGAAGCTCCCCTGCTCGGGCGACGCGCGTCGACGAAATTCAGCACTCCGCGGATGGATGGGCCGGCTGCCCGCGGAATGAACGGAACCGCCATCTGTAATGGGACGAGGCTACTCGTAAATGTGCTGAAAATGGTGGCGGCTGCCAGCATCTCACCGCCAACTAAATTGAGACCGGACACTCGCGGTCGTCAGCGACGCTTGTTGGCTGGCCGCCCATCTCAACTCCGAGGCCGGGGTAATGCGCCTGCCGAGCCCCGTCATCACGCACACTATGACCCGTGGCCGAATACGACTACATCATCGTGGGTGCGGGCAGCGCGGGCTGTCTGCTCGCCAACCGGCTCAGCGCCAACCCTGATCACCGCGTCCTGCTGGTCGAGGCCGGGGGCAAAGACAACTGGTTCTGGATCAAGGTGCCGGTCGGCTACCTGTACACGATCGCCAACCCCCGCACCGACTGGTGCTTCACGACCGAACCCGACCCAGGCTTGGCCGACCGCAGCATCATCTACGCGCGGGGTCGTGTGATCGGCGGCTGCTCATCGATCAACGCCATGATCCACATGCGGGGGCAGGCAAGCGATTACGAGCTGTGGGCACAAGCCACCGGCGACGAGCGATGGCTCTGGGGCGGTCCAGGCCGTCCCGGCGAGACACTGGCGATCTACAAGGAGTTGGAGAACTACTTCGGCGGAGCCGACGAGTGGCACGGTGACGCCGGCGAGATCCGGGTCGAGCGGCCGCGTGTGCGCTGGAAGATTCTCGACGCCTGGCAGGCCGCCGCTGCCGAGCTGGGCATCGAGCCGATCGAGGAGTTCAATCGCGGAGACAACTCCGGTAGCGCGTACTTTCACGTCAATCAACGACGCGGCAGGCGCTGGTCGATGGCCGACGCCTTCCTGCACCCCGTCGCCCACCGACCCAATCTCACCGTCTACACAAACACCCAAGCTCTACGGCTGCTGATGGACGAGCAGGTCCACGAGGATCAGCGTCGCGGCGCCTGGACCACGGCCCGGCACCGCGTCACCGGCGTGCATCTGCTCAAGGACGGCCAACTCATCGACGTTCACGCCCGCCGTGAGGTGATCCTGAGCGCCGGTGCCATCGGCTCCCCTCATCTGATGCAGGTTTCGGGCCTGGGCCCAGCCGGGCTGCTCACTCAGCATCAAGTGCCCGTGGCCGTCGACCTGCCCGGAGTCGGTGAAAATCTCCAGGACCATCTACAGCTCCGAATGGTCTTCCGCATCCGCGGTGCCCGGACCGTCAACACGCTGTATCGGAACTGGATCACCCGCGTGGGCATGGGAATTCAGTACCTGCTGCTGAGATCGGGGCCCTTGACCATGCCGCCGTCCACGCTGGGAGCCTTCGCGAAAAGCGACCCCGCGCTGGCCAGCCCCGATCTGGAGTGGCACGTGCAGCCTCTGTCCCTGCCGAAGTTCGGCGACCCTCTGCACCCGTTCGCCGCCATCACTCCCTCGGTCTGCAATCTGCGCCCCAGCTCGCGTGGACATGTGCGGATGGCCGATCCGGATCCGCTGGCGAAGCCGAAGGTCTCGTGCAACTACCTGTCCACTGACGCCGACCGTGAGATCGCGGTGCGAGGACTCCGGATGACTCGACAGATCATGGCGGCGCCGGCGCTTGCCCGCTATTGCCCTGAAGAGATGCTTCCCGGTCAGCAGGCGGTGAGCGACGAAGACCTGCTGAAGGCGGCCAGCGAACTGGGAACCACCATCTTCCACCCCGTGGGCACCTGCCAGATGGGAGCGTTCGACCCACGCGGCCTGCCGCACTCGGCAACCACGGTTCTGGACACTGACTTTCGCGTGTTTCGTGTCGCCGGCCTTCGCGTGGTTGACGCTTCGGCAATGCCCACCATCACTTCTGGGAACACCAACGCGCCGGTCATGCTCATCGCGGAGCGTGCTGCGCGGGCGATCCTGAAGTGAGTCGACCCGGTCAGGCGAAGTAATGCCCCGCGTTCAGGTCTTCGAGCAGGCTCGGTTGCTCGGGCGTCCATCCGAGCAGTTCCCGGGTGATCGTGCTCGACGTCGGATTGTCCAGCGAGGCAATCAATCCGATGAAGGCGAGCTGTTCCAACGCTTCCTCCGCGGTGACGCTGACGGCTGGTACGTCCAGCTGCTTGCCGATGGCTTCGGCGATATCCCGGAACGGAATACCCTCCTCGGCGGCCCCGTGCAATCGGGACCCGGCCGGTGCGGACTCAACGGCCAATCGGTACAACCGTGCGGCGTCGACGTTGTGGACGGCGGGCCAGCGGTTGGTTCCAACGCCAATGTAGATGGCCTGCCCCGTCTTTCGTGCATTCTCGATGAGCGTCGGGATGAACCCGTGACGGTCGGTGGGCCCGTGGACCGTCGGCGCCAGCCGAATGATCGACGCGCGCACGCCCTGGTCAACCAATTCAAGGCTGGCCTTCTCCGACGGTACGCGGGGTGCTCCCGCGGGCGGCACGGTCTCCTCGGTTGCCAACGCGCTCGACGAACCGGAGGCCAGCACTGCGGTGCCGGACGTATTGACGAAGGGCTTACCCGAGCCGGCCAGCGCCGTCCCGATTGCCTTCACCGCCCGAACATCGGCTTCGACGGCGCTGCCGTAGTCGTCGAAGTCATGCTTGAACGCCAGGTGAATCACTCCGTCGGACTCCCCCGCCGCGTTCGCCAGCACGTCGAGATCGTCGAGTGTGCCGCGAACGGGCCGGGCTCCCGCCTGCTCCACCGCCACTGCCCCCGAGTCGGAACGGACCAGACCCGAGACCTGATGACCGTGGTCGAGAAGCTCGCGCACCACCAATGAACCGATGTGGCCCGACGCGCCGGTGACGAATACTCGCATTTGCTTTCCTTCCACCAAGATGACAGTGACTGACATCAGATTTATACGTCATGTCAGCGCCTGTCATCCCCGTACTATTCCCTCATGGGTCGATGGGAGCCGGACGCGAAAGGCCGCCTCGAGCGCGCAGCGCTCGAGCTCTACGGCGAACGCGGTTTCGACGAGACCACCGTCGCGGACATCGCCGAACGGGCAGGCGTCACCGAGCGCACCTATTTCCGGCACTTTTCCGACAAGCGCGAAGTGCTCTTCCGCGGTGACGAATTGGCCCGAAACGTCGCCGACGCGCTGCGGGCGGCACCCGGCGACCTGTCCCCTCTTGATGCCGTCGCCGTGGCATTCGAATCGACCGCCGAGTTCTTCGAGGGTCGGCGATCGCAGTCGCGAAAGCGCCAGGACGTCATCGATGCCCATCCAGCACTGCGCGAACGGGAACTCATCAAACTCGCGAAGATGGTCGAGTTGATCGGGCAGGCACTACGCGATCGAGGAGTCCCGGACCCAGCGGCCGGCCTTGCCGCAGAGGCGGGAACCTCAGTGTTCAAGGTCGCCTTCGCCCGCTGGCTCGATGATTCCGCCGAACGCAGCATCGCAGTGCACATTCAGGAGACGCTGGCGGAACTCAAGTCGGTCGCCGGGAACTGAACACGGCCCGAGCGGCGCATCCGAGCCCGGAATAAACACCGCGCCCCTCGACTTGGCTCAAGAGTCGCCCTTTGCCCGAACAGGAGCATTCATGACTCGTCCCATACGCGTCGCCGTGCAGATCCAGCCCGGCGGCACACCCGATTACCGTACGTGGCGCGACGCCGTGCTGGCCGCCGACGACCTCGGCGTCGACGTGATCTTCGGCTACGACCACTTTCACCGCCCGGCGATGGAGGGCATCGTCGACGGCAAGCCCGTCCTGACAGACGAGCAACCCGACGTCGCCAACTTCGAGGGCTGGACCGCGCTCGCGTCGTGGGGTGAAATCACCTCACATGCCGAGATCGGGCTCCTCGTTACTGGTGTCGGCTACCGCAACCCCGACCTTCTCGCCGACATGGCGCGCACCGTCGATCACATCAGCGGCGGCCGGCTCATCCTGGGCCTCGGCGCGGGGTGGTACGAAAAGGACTACACCACATACGGTTACGATTTCGGCACCTTCGGTTCCCGTTTCGATCTTTTCGACGAGAGCCTGATCCGCATCGAGAACCGGCTCGCGGCTCTGATTCCGCAGCCCGTGCGCAAGATCCCGATTCTCATCGGCGGTACGGGACCAAAGCGCTCGCTGCCCGCTGTGGCAAGGCATGCCGACATCTGGCACGCGTTCCAGGACCTCGACGCGTTCCGCAGATCCAGTGACCGCGTCGACGAACTGGCAGCCACATTCGGTCGCGATGGCGCCGATATCGAGCGCTCGACGCTGTGGGAGGGGGCCGATAGCGCCGACGCCTTCCGCGAGGTCGGCGTCACGCTGTTCCAGACCGAACTCACCGCCGACAACGGTTATGACCTCACGCCTCTCAAGCAGGTGGTCACATGGCGGGACAACGGATGACGCTGCCTGAGGCTGGAGTTCAACCGGATTCCGCCTTGGCCCACAGCTCGTAATCTTTGCGGGTATGACCGACCGCACGCAGCTGGGCGCCGCGACCGTCACGCGGGTCGTCGAGTGGCGGCTTGACCTGCCGCTCAACATGTTTCCCGAAACCCCACCCACGGTGTGGCAGGAGCTGGCGACCGAACTGAGCCCCACGTTTTGGGACGCCCGTAACTGGCACGCCCTGGTGCAGACGTGGGTGATCGAGGTGGATGGGCTCACGGTTCTGGTCGACACCGGCGTCGGTAATGGCCGCGACCGGCCGGCGATGCCGTTTCTGGCCAATCTCGACACCGATTTTCTGGAATCGCTGCGCGCTGCGGGCGTCGCCCCGGAGTCGGTGGACGTCGTCGTGAACACCCACATCCACACCGACCACGTGGGCTGGAATACCAGGCGCGAGACCGACGCATGGGTTCCGACGTTTCCGAACGCGCGCTACCTCGTGCCGGAAGTCGACTACCGCTACTACCATCCCGACAACGCCGACGCGCGGGACCCGGGCCGCTCGGAGGAGCATCAGGCGCGACTCGATGCGAGCCGAATCCTGTTCACCGACAGCATTCTTCCGATCGACGCGGCTGGACAGCTCGAACTGTGGTCCGACGGCTATTGGGTGAGCGACTCGTTGAGGCTGCGCCCCGCGCCCGGACACACACCCGGGTCATCGGTGCTCTGGCTCGATGCGGGCAGTCCTGCGGTGTTTGTCGGCGACCTCACCCACAGCCCCATGCAGTTACACAGACCCACGGATTCGTGCGTGCTCGACGAAAACTTCGATGAAGCGGCGGTGTCGCGCCGGCGTGTGCTCGCCGAGGCGTCGGAGCGCCGCGCAGTGGTCCTTCCTGCGCACTATCCGGGGCACGGTGGGGCTACCGTCTCGGCGCGCGGCGACGCGTTCACGATCGACGACTGGCTCCAGATCAGCGCCCTGTAAATCGGCGCACATCGCCGGACGCTCCCAGTTCATTGGATAGACGTCTGATCTGTATTTGTATGATCTCTGGTGAATGAGCAGGCAATTCATGTCCTGAATTAGGAGGTTTTCATTGACCCTGGAGGGTAATGGTCATACGCTTTGCCGAGTAATGTCCAACACTGCCGGAGGTTGAACTCGATGGTCGTGACCAGCACCGCGCCCAATGTCTTCGAGGCTGATCTCCCCACCTTCACCTACGACCTCAACGCCGCCCCGCACGACATCCTCGAGGACGTCCGAACGGCCCAAGATCGCGCGCCCATCGCGATCGGCCCTCTCGGCCCGGAGGTCCTGTCATACGACCTGGCGAGAGAAATGTTGCGCGACGATCGGTTCCGTTTGCCCCCCGGTATCACTTTGGCGTCTCAGGGCATCACTTCGGGGCCGTTGTTCGAGAAGATGGCGAACAGCCTCCTGGGCTTGGAGGGTGAACCACATGTGCGTTTACGCAAGCTCGTGTCCAAGGCGTTCACCCCTCGTGCAACGGCAGGTCTTCAGGACACGATCCGTGAGGTGGTCAACGGATTGATCGATCGGGTGGTCGACGCCGGCCACTGCGACGTCGTCACCGACATCGCCCGTCCCTACCCCACCCCGATCATCTGTGCACTCATCGGTGCGCCGCGCGAGGATTGGCACCTGTTCGCAGACTGGACCGAAGAGGTCTTCAAGGCCATCAGCTTCCAACCGGACGTCAACTTCGACGAGTCCGCGATCATGCAGGCGTGGGGTGAACTCGACGCCTACGTCGACGACATGGTCGCCGCTCGCCGAGGCAACCTGACCGATGACCTGCTGTCCGAACTCATTCGCGCCGAAAGCGATGGCGACCGGCTGAATCTCGACGAACTCCGCATGCTGGTCGCGGGCTTCCTGATGGCAGGAACCGACACGACGCGCAATCAACTCGCGGCATCAGTGCAGGTGCTTTGTGAGCACCCCGATCAGTGGATGACGCTGCGCGAGCAACCCGAGCTGGGGATGCAGGCGGTCGAAGAAAGCATGCGCCACTCACCGGCAGCCAGTATCGCACCGCGCGCCGCGACGGAAGATGTCGAATTCGGCGGTTACATGTTCCCGGCTGGAACCTTCATCCTCGTGAACACCTTCGCGGCGAACCGCGACCCGGCGATCTACCACGACGCCGAGCGCTTCGACATCACGCGCAAGGACGTTCCTCCGATCCTGACGTTCGGTGGCGGCGCCCACTACTGTCTGGGAGCTAATCTCGCCCGGCGTGAGTTGGCTGAAGCACTGATAGTTCTCACCCAGCGCCTGAATACCCCCCGTCGCGTCGGTCCGGCGCCATGGAAGCCGCTACTTGGGATGACCGGTCCCACAACACTTCCGATCACATTTACCAGTAACGATCCTGCGGGCGCCCATGCGTAGTCGGGGCTGGGCGGGTTCGGCACCCGCCACGGACGAGGAGGCCATAGACCGAATTCTCGACGCGGTAGACGACGTCATCGCCGAACACGGACCAGCGATACGCCTCGCCGACGTGGCACGCAGGCTCGGCGTCACGCGGCAGACGGTGTACCGCTACTTTCCCAACGCTGACGCTCTGCTGATCGCCAGCGCGATGCGAGCCGTGGACGGATTCATCGACCAGGTCGTAGGTCACGTCAGCGGCGTCAACGACCCGGTCACTGCACTCGTCGAATGCGTTTCGTTCGCGGTCGAGAACCTCGTCGGTGATCCTCAGCTGGAGAACATCTTGGCCCGACGACAGGAGGGTGAAGAGGCCATCTCCTTGACTTCCGACACGGCGAAAGCATTCTGCAAGTCGTTCCTCAACCGTCTCGATGTCGATTGGCGGCTGCACGGTTTCGATAGGGTCGCCCTCGAAGATCTGGCCGAAATGGTCCTGCGCACAGTGCAGTCCATGCTGACCGATCCTGGACAGCCGATGCGTGACAGTGTCGCACTACGCCGCTTTGTTGCGCGATGGCTCGGGCCGGCGATCCTCTACCCGCGGATGACGTCACTGATGATCCACGAAGGTGATGCCGCGGGCTCATTGTTCGGCGGCTAACACCGCTGCGAAACTCTCTTGCATATCCTTGACGAAATATCCCGGTGTCTCGAGCGACGGGCCCAGGGACGTGGGAACGTCGATCCGAAGTTCGGGATCGAGCGCCGTCTCGGTCTCCGGCAGCCTCGTGGCGGCCAACCGAGCCCGTAGATCGTCGATATCAGCGTCGGCCACGTGGCCATGGTGCGGCTTTGAGACGTGCACACCGCGGACCTATAGGGCACGCGCGTGTGGTCGCGAGTACGTTCGCCCGTATGGAGAACAACGGACCCAGCCGGACAGCCCTTGTTACCGCGTATGCTCGCGCCTACCACCAGATCGCCGACAGGCCAACCATTCTCGCCGACCCGCTGGCAGCTCCCCTGCTCGGTACCACCTCCGACGAGCTGACCGCATTGGGCTCCCCCACGGCCGATCGCCTCGGTGCCGTGGTCGGCGACCTGGGCCGCCGGCTCTTCTTCGCCGCCCGCGCCCGATTCGCCGAGGACTCGATCGCTCGGGCCGTGGCCACCGGCGTCCGGCAGGTCGTCATCCTCGGCGCCGGACTCGACACCTTCGCCTACCGTAACCCCGATCCCGACGTGCGAGTCTTCGAGGTCGACCATCCGGCGACCCAGGCGTGGAAACGGGACCGCCTCCTCGCCGCCGGGATCGACTGCCCGGAAACGCTGACCTTCGTACCGGTGGACTTCGAAACGGATGACCTCGCAACGAAACTGGAGGCGACCGCGTTCGCACGAACCGGACCCGCGATCTTCCTGTGGATGGGCGTCGTCTTCTATCTAACACCCGACGCCGCCCGATCCACGCTGGAATACATCGCGGGTCAGGCGTCTCCCACGGAGGTCGTCTTCGACTACCTGCAGTCGGCGACGACCGACGAGGAGCGCGCGCACCTGCAAGCCCGCTCCGATCGGCTCACATCCTCGGGTGAACCTTTCGTCAGCTACTTCACGCCTGACGGCATCGCGCGGGAGCTGCGCGACCTCGGCTTCACCGAGATCGATGACCGCACTGCCGAGGATGTGATCGCTCTGTACCTCGGCGAACCTCCCCAGTTTGGAGTGGAACCGACCCGCACCCTGCAAGCCAGTCGGATTCTGTGTGCGCGACGCTGAGGACTGAAACCTCAGTAGCCTGAACCCATGTCTCGCCGCACGCGCCGTAAGCAGACTGCGCAGATCCTCGCCGGCGCCGCTGCAGGCCCGGCGTTCGTCACCGCTTACACCGTCATCGGCGCGACGCGACGCGGCTACGACTGGAGGCGCTACCCGGTCAGTTCTCTGGCGGTCGGGCGTCACGGCTGGCGTCAGCGCGTCAACTTCGTCTCGGCCGGCACTCTCTACCTGTGCGCTGCCGAGGGCCTCTGGCGGTCCGATCGCCACCGCATAGGACCGCGCGCGGTCCCGGCGATCGTCGCGGCGGTCGGGGTCGGCTTGGTCGGCTCGGGCCTGTTCGTCACCGACTACGTCGGAAACCTTCTGAATGACGACGGAACTGACACCGACAACCCCCCGTTTGCCGCAGGCGTGCGCCCGCGCACCCCTGCGGGGCGACTGCACGATCTCTTCGGGATTCCGGTCTTCGTGGGCATACCCGTCGCCGCTATGGCGAGTGCCGCCTCTGCGGCGCGGAGCGGGAACCACCGCTGGACGTGCTACTCCGCGGCGTCGAGCGCAGCGATGACTGGCAGCCTTATTCTCTTCGGCGTCGCGATCGGTGGTCGATGGGGGCTAGGCGGCAAGAGCGGTGTCCTGCAACGTGTCTCGATCGCGACCGGACTCGGCTGGCTGAGCTCTCTGTCGCTGCGTGCTCTGTCCGGGTAACCGGCCTAGGCCATCAGCCGGCCTCTTCATCAGCATCGCGGTACGCCTCCAGCAGGCGCAGCCACACCTCGCTGATCGTGGGAAAGCACGGCACTGCATGCCAGAGGCGCGACACCGGAACCCGCCCGGCGACCGCGATCGTCGCCGCGTGCAGCAGTTCGGCCACGCCCGGGCCGACGAGGCTGACGCCTAGAACGTGGCCCTGTTCTTCGTCGACGACCATCCGGGCGTGCCCGGTATACCCGTCGGCGTAGAAGTTTGCCCCCGGCACCGCCTCCCCCATCTCGACGTCAACGACCTTCACCCGATAACCGCGACGCTTCGCCTCCGCGCTGCTGAGGCCTACCGAACCGGCTTCAGGGTCGGTGAAAAACGCCTGTGGAACGGCCAGATCGTCCGCGGTGACGACGTGGCGGCCCCACGGTGAGCTGTCCAGTGATTGTCGGCGGGCGCGCGCGCCGATGACGGCAGCGGCGATGCGCGCCTGGTACTTGCCCTGGTGTGTCAGCAGTGCCCGGTGGTTGACGTCTCCGAGTGCATACAGCCACTCTCCTTCCACTCCGGCTGCCAAGCACGTGTCATCGACATCCATCCAGTCCCCCGGCTGCAGGCCGACGGTTTCCAGACCGATGTCCGCGGTGTTGGGATCTCGTCCCGTCGCGAAAAGAATCTCGTCCACGTCCAATTGGTCACCGGTGTCAAGAAGCACCTTCACCGGTCCCGCACTCTCGGCGCGGCGAACCTCGGTGACCGTCACGCCGGTCCGCACGTCGACTCCGGCCTGGACGAGGCCCCGACGCACATACTCTCCGACGAACGTCTCCATCTTGGGCAGCAGACCCCGGGTACGCGCCAACAGCGCGACCGATGATCCGAGACCTCGCCAGGCGGTGGCCATTTCGACGCCCACCCCGCCACCGCCCACGATCGCGAGCCGTGCCGGTACGGCGCTGCTGTCGGTCGCCCGCCGGTTCGTCCACGGCGTCGCCTCAGCGACGCCCGGGATGTCAGGGATCGCGGCAGTGCTCCCCGTGCAGATCACCACCGCATGACGGGCCTCGAATGACCTGAGTCGGCCGTCCGTGCTGGCCAGCGCGACCCGGCGCTCACCCACCAGGCGGGCATGGCCGCGAAACAACGTCGGACCCATCGCGGTCAAGTCATCCGCAACAGGCGCGTCGTCGTAGTTCGTCACATAGCGGTCGCGCCGGGCGAACACACCTTTGGGGTCGACGGGCCCGGTTACCGCTTCGCGGGCGCCGTCGACCCGGCGAGCGTCGGCGACGGCCAACGTCGGACGTAGCATCGACTTGCTGGGCACGCAGCCCCAGAAGTTGCATTCGCCGCCGACGAGCTCGCGCTCCAGGACGGCAACCGACAAACCCTCGGCGTGTGCCCGCGCGGCGGCGTTGATGCCTACAGGGCCCGCACCCAGCACCACGACGTCGTACTGAGTCGCTTCGCCGCCGACCGACCCCGCATCGTCCCGTTCTACTGCTGTGTCCATGGTGACCGTTTCTCACTCTCTCGGATTGTCGGATCGGTCGAATCGTGTTGGAGCTACGTGACGTCTCGGTCGTGGCCCCTTTCCTGCAGCACCCACCGGTTGCCGTCGGGATCGCAGAATTTCGCAAAACTCGCGTAGTCGGCGTGCTCCGGGTCCACGCCCGATCGGAACGTTCCCGCCCAACTGCCGGCGGTGGTGTCCTTGTGGTGGACGTCGGTCACCGCCACTCCCGAGGCGATGAGCCCCTCACGGCACGCCTCGACGTCATCGACCATCAGGTACAAACCTGCGACGGAATTCAGGGGCACGTCGGACAGGCCGACACCGAACTGAATGGATGCGTGGGATCCGTTGGGTGTCAACTGAACCACACGAAAGCTCGGCGACGGCGAGTAGTCGACGTCGAGGTGAAATCCGACCACGTCGCGGTAGAAGCGCAACGCGCGGTCCACGTCCGTCACACGGAGTACGACCACCTCGAGAGCGGCATCTTGGATCACCGCGTCACCAGGCGATCGCGGTTGAGCTCATCGGTGTCGAGTCCCCGGTCGGGCCCATGGGCGATCACCGTCTGTCCCGGCTCGAGGTGAAGTTGCTCGCCGTCGATTTGCACGTCGATTTTGTCCGGCTCAAAGGAGACGAAATTGCGCACCCGGTCGACCTCCGTCCAGGCGTCGGTGTAGGACCACGCCGCGCGGCGGCGCTCCCCGACGTGGTAGTAGCTGGCAAGTCCCTTGTAGGGGCAGAAGGTCTGTCCGTCGGCCGGTGTCAGCGCTGCCTCGTCCACGTCGTTGCGAGGCACGTACCAGCGCGGAGCGAAGCCGGACTCGTAAAGCGCCAACGGGGAGACGGTGTCCGCAATCACCCGATCACCGTCCCGTACAGTCAAATGCCTTGACGTGAGCCGGATATCGATACGGTGGTACAAGTCCGCTGCGTGTCCCAGAATGCGTTCGTCTTCTTCGTAGAAGGCGTCCATGGCGCGCCATGCGAACGCGACGCGTCCGGCGAGCACGGCCCCGTGCGACGGGAGGTCGGAGAACTGCCACGCCGCGCGCCGCACCTCGTGACCGGAAATCCTGACGTTGAACCATCTGAGGGGGCCGAGGTCGGCGTGCTCGGTCCTGTGGCCGTCCTCGACCATCGCACCAGCCTCGACGTCGCGACTCGGGAAGTATGCCACCGGGTAGCGGCCGGGCTCATGCAGCAGCACGACATCCTCGCTGTCGGCGATCCACGCCCCTCCCAGGCGAACACGCATGCGGCGTCTGAGCGGCTCGGCGAACAGCAGCCTTGGAATCGGTTCGGCGGCGAGGAAGTGGCCGACGGATCCGACGGCTAACGGGCCCTGCTGCCAAGCCAATCCCATGGTTCCTCCAATTACTACGGTCGTCGCGAATGGCGCCGCGTCGCATGCTCAGCGCAGCCCCTGGAACACATATCGGAATATTGGGATGTTCCTCCCAGAATTCTGGGCTATATAACCCAAAAAGTCTAGACCCTCGCTGAGAAATTGCCGATGCCCAGATATCGCCCTCAGGAGCGGCGTGCCCGCCCGGCGGCGGAAGAGTTTCTGCGTGTGCGCGTGGAGGTTGCGAAGGAGGAGACGTAGTTCAGGGCGGCTTCCACGACCGCCTTGAAGGGCTCGGACGAACCGGTGATGTGTGTGAGCAGAGTGCCACCTTGATGAGCGGTGACGAGCACGGCCGACAGATGACGAGGATTGGCCTCGGATGTCAGGTCACCGCGTTCACGCATCGCCGTCAGTCCGGCCTCGAAAAGGCTGAGCCAACGGTCGTATCCGGCGGCGAGGTCGTCGAGAACCACATCGTCGGACTCGAGTAGCTCACCGGTCAACGACCCGTAGACGCACCCGTTGCGCAGATACTTCTGACCGTCCTGAGTCCAGCACAGATCGGCCCACTTCCGAAGTGAATCAATGGTATCCAGACGGCCCATCCGGGGTTGGGTGTGGAAGTCGACGACGAACTCGGTGCGGGCGGCGATCACCTGACGGGTGAGCGCCTGCTTGTCGGAAAAGTAGTGTGACAGTTGAGATCCGCTGACTCCGACGGCGCGTCGAATGTCTTCCAGACTGGTGCCGTTGACCCCGCGTTCGAGGATGAGTTCCGCGGCGCCGTCGATGATTCGTGCCCGCGTGGCCATGCCTTTCGCCGTGTATCGGGCCGCATCATCGGGTGCGGTCGAGGCGATGGCGGCGCGTCTGCTCAGGCGGCGCGGAGCACGGACGGTCCGTAAAGCCGGGTCCTTGGCCAATAGATGCAGATAGTTGACGATGAAGCCGGTGGCATCGGCCAACGGCCATTCCTGACGATAAGCGAAGGACAGTATTCCGGCGCCCTGGTGCATGCTGACGACCATCAACGCGAGTTGACGCGGTTCGGCCGACTTGATCAGCAGGCCGCGGTTCTTCATCCGGGCGAACGAATCCTCGAGGAGATTCACCCACCGCCAATAACCTTCGGCGAAAGTCTGGCGGGTACTGTCGTTCGACTTGGCAAGCTGGCCTGCCAATGCGTGATACGTGGCGGTGCCGCGGTACCCGATTTTGCGCAAGTACCGCAGGTTCAGGTCGGCCCACCGCGACCAGTCCTCGAACGTGTCGAGTCCGCCGACCTTCGGCTGGCGGTGGAATTGCAGCACCGTCTCGGTCTGCCGTTTGATCACCGCCCGGATCAGTTCCTGACGGTCGACAAAGTAATGGTTCAGTTGGGAGCCGCTGACAGACGCCGCGCGACGCACCTTGTCCAGGTTGAAGGCCGACAGACCCGTCTCGAGCAACACATCTGCTGCGGCACGCAAGATCTTCTCTCGCGTCGCGAATCCCTTGGCTGTGAAACTTCGCGATTTCGAAGCATCCGCGGTGGCCATCTCCCCTATGAAGATACCTGGTGGCGGGGCTCGAGGACGGCGGACTGGCCGACAGCAGTCGATCGTCAGCTGTCTCTCGGTAGCTGGGAGAGGAACTTCCGCACAAGCGCTGCGACCTCGTCGAGTGCCGACTCGAGAAGGAAATGCCCGCCGTCGAGCAGATGAATCTGGGCGTCGGGCAGGTCTGCGGCGAAGGCCTCGGCGCCGGCCGGGCCGAAAATTGGGTCGTGGCGCCCCCACGCCGCCAGAAGTGGGACGCCGGAATTTCGGAAGTAATCCTGCACCCGCGGATAGAGCGGCGGATTCGTCGCGTAGTCGCGAAACAGTGCGAGCTGCACTTCGGCGTTCCCGGGCCGTGCGAGCAGAGCGAAGTCGTGGAGCCAAGCCTCCGGGTCGACCAAACTCTCATCGGAGACCCCGGTGAGATACTGCCATCGCGTGGCGTCCAGCGTCAGGAAGGCGCGAATCGCAGACTCGGTGTCCTCGTCATTTCGTTCGTGGTACGCCCACACGGTCTTCCAAAAGGTTTCGACGAATCCGGCGTCGTAGGCGTTTCCGTTCTGGCTGATGATCCCCGTGATCGCCGCTGGATCCCTCAGCGCGAGACGCCATCCGATAGGTGCGCCGTAGTCCTGGACATACATGGCGTACTGACCAATGCCCAGTTTCTGCAGTAGGCCCGCCGTCAGGTCCGTCAGCGCATCGAACGAGTACGCGAACTTCTCGGCGGTCGGCGCATCGGACAGCCCGAACCCGAGGTGGTCGGGGGCTACCACGTGATAGTCCTCGCCCAGCAGCGGTATCAAATGGCGAAACATGTGGGAGCTGGTGGGAAATCCATGCAAGAGAACAACTGTGGGCGCACCGCCGTCGCCAGCTTCCCGGAAGAACAAACGATGCCCGTCAACGGTGGTGTAGCGGTGATGAACACTGACCATCAGCAATCCGCCTTTCCGGCTGGATGTTTAAAAGAAGTGGGTCAAGCCACCCATCATGCGCGCAACCGGCCTGCCCGGCAACCACTTTCTAGACGGCGACGGGCATTGATTCTTGAACGCAGTGACGTAGAGTCTGGTCATGCCCCTTGGGCATGCCGTGGAGAGGAGGCGCCCGTGCCGACGCTCCACGCGGTCAATGTCGGGTTGCCGAGGGACGTGCCGTGGCGCGGACGCACGGTGCACACCGGAATCTTCAAAACGACGGTCTCCGGACCGGTCGTTGCCAGGCGCCTCAATCTCGACGGCGACGGCCAAGGCGACCTTCACGGCCACGGCGGTGAGAATCGGGCCGTCCTGGTCTATCAAATCGAGGCCTATGACCACTGGAAGTCCCACCTCGGGCGTGACGATCTGCGGGCCGGAGCATTCGGCGAGAACTTCACTGTCAGTGGATTGCCCGACGACGAGGTGTGTATCGGTGACCGGTACCGCATCGGGGAAGCGCTGTTCGAGGTGACGCAACCGCGGGTCACCTGTTTCCGTGTCGGGATGCGTCTCGATGAGCCAAATCTCCCACAGCTCATGGTTTCTCACGGCCGACCCGGGTTCTACCTCCGCGTGCTTCACGAGGGACGGGTACAAGCGGGCGATGACATCGTCCTCACCGAGCGCGGGCGGAACCAACTGACGGTCGCCGAGGTCGACGCGCTTCTCTACCTGCCCGACCGTGATCCGGACCGTTTGCGCCTGGCGTTGGATGTCGCCGCTCTGAGCCCGGGCTGGAAGGAGTCCTTCCGCGACCTCCTCGACCCGCCCGTCGAGCCAACGGGCGCTCCGTCGTGGGACGGATTCATGCCACTTCGTGTCGTTGACGTCCATCACGAAACGCCCGCCGTGATGTCGATCGAACTCGGCGCCGACAAGCCGCTGCCCGTTGCGAAGGCCGGTGATCATCTCGTGGTCCGGGCCACCGGGGCCGGTGACCCGCCGCCGCTGCGGAGCTACTCACTATCCGGCGATTCGACCGCGGGCACTTATCGGATCAGCGTGAAGCGTGAGCCTGGCGGCGTGGTGAGCGGATGGCTGCACGAGCGGATCGGCCCCGGGGCGACCATCGACGCCGCAGCGCCGCGCGGCGACTTTCACCTCTCCCCCGAGGCGCGCCCGATACTGCTGATGTCGGCGGGAATCGGGGTCACGCCCCTGCTCGCCATGCTCTATGAACTCGCCGCCCAGGCGTTTTCACAACGCATCGTATGGATCCACAGCGCCAGGGACAGAGAGTCTCACGCCTTCATCGAGGAGGCCGCCGGTCTCCTGCGGCAGTTGCCGCGTGCTGAGCAGTACGTCCATTACACCGGCGGAAGGCCGGGCCGCCGGTTGGATCGTGACTTCCTCGCCGCATTGGACCTGCCGCAGGACGCTGACGTCTACCTCTGCGGACCAACGGGTTTCATGGCGGCGATGCGTGAGGCCTTGACCAACGTCGGGTTCGAGCCGGCACGGATTCGAGCCGAAACGTTCGGGACGCTTCCACCGATCAACCCCGGGTTGAAGGCCGTTGGTCCTCCAGTACCCCCGCATCCGCCCGAGATGCAGTCTGCGGACGGATCACGTGTCACGTTCTCGCGAGTCGGTCTGACGGTTCGCTGGAGCGAGTCCTATCAGACCTTGTTGGAACTGGCCGAAGCCTGTGATGTGCCGACGCGGTACTCGTGCCGCAGTGGTGTCTGTCATGTGTGCGTCACCGGACTCGTCGCCGGGAGCGTGGCGTATCCGAGACAGCCCTTGGAGCTACCGGGACGGGATTCGACGCTGATCTGTTGTGCGGCACCGCTAACCGATGTCGTGCTCGACCTATGAGCGGCGGATCCATCGGGCTGGGTCGGATTCAGCGACAGACGCGTCAATAAATGCCAAGAAAACGCACAGCCGTCTGCTAGCTTCGCGAAGTGCTACTTCGCCAGCGACGCGAGCGAGGCCGGATGGTTCTCGCCGCGACCGTGATCGCCAGCCTGACCGTCGTCGGCGGTGCGGCCTGCGGTGGTTCTACCGAGCCCTCCGAGTCCCCGGCGGCGAAAGCCGACGAATCAACCACGGCCCCGCCGGCCGAGGTGGCCGAGAACAAGCCGAAAGACGAGCAGCAGGATTCCCAACCCCAGTTCACCGGTGGCGTCTACGGAGATCCGGCGGCCGCCATCGACCACTGGGAGGAGCAGACCGAAAGCGATTGCGGGCTGATGGCCACCCGCATGGTGATCGGCGAGATCAACGGGTCCGCGCCGACCGAGCGCGAAATCATCGACCTCGCAGCGAAAACGCCCAGCGACTGCGATCCAGGGCAGCCGGTGTACGACGAGAGCGTCGACCCCAGTGACGGCGGTGTCGGCCATGGCACGTGCACAACCGATCTTCTGCTCCTGCTCAAGCATTACGGCATCGAAGCCGACTACACCAACGACGAAACCGCTTCCAAGGGTGGGCTCGCGACGGGGATGGACGCCTTGGCGGGATATCTGGGTGACGACCGGCAGGCGATCGTGTGTGTGAACTCCAATACCATCTGGGAAACCGATGGTGACAAGACGGGATGCGGTCACTTGGTCACGGTCGCCGCGATCGATTACGACAACGACGCCGTCTATCTCGGCGACAGCGGCGGCGACGATACGAAGGGCGAGCACGTCACGACCGATGTGTTCGAATCTGCCTGGGCCGCAGGTGACCACGAGCTTGTGGTCACCGCACCCCGTTGACATCGACAGTGGCGTAACTGCTTAGAGAGCGCTGAGGGATACCACCCCCGTCAGGCCGGCCGCCACCGTCATCGCGGCGGTGGCACAGGTGGTCCGCCACCCGAAACTGCGCTCACCGCCGGCAAGGTGATCAGCAGAGCGCCGATCACCAGCACCAGAATGAAGTACTCCGGGATGAATCACGTTGCCACCGTGCGTTCCACGACACAGCCAGGTAAATGCGACTTCACGAGGAGAACAGCCATGAGCGTCGACAGCATCTCGGGTTCGGCTACGACCGGACTCGACGAGTTGGTTCCGTCGCGTTATGCGGTGCAGATCGGTGACATCGAGGTTCTGGTGATCAGCGACGGCGTGCTACCGATAACGGCCCGGACGATGGCGACCAACGCCGACCAGGACGAGTTCGGGAGTTGGCTCGACGATCGGTTCCTCCCCCACGACGTGCTCGACTGGCCGCTGAACGTCGTCGTGGTGCGCAGCGGCGACCGGACCATCCTGGTCGACGCCGGGCTCGGTGTGGAGTTCCCCGACTTCCCGCGCGCCGGGCAGACCGTGCATCGCCTGGAGGCCGCCGGCATCGATCCGTCGGCGGTGACCGACGTGGTGCTGACCCATCTGCACATGGACCACGTCGGCGGGCTGCTGACCGAGGGTCTCAAGCAACGGCTGCGCTCGGATCTGCGGGTCCACGTCGCGGCAGCCGAGGCCGAGTTCTGGGAGGCACCCGACTTCTCCCACACCGACATGCCGGCACCGGTGCCGGACGCGCTGCGATCGATCGCGTCGCGGTTCCTGTCCGAATATCGCGGCCAGATGCGGACCTTCGAATCGGAGTATGAACTGGCGCCGGGCGTGCTGGTCGCGCGCACCGGCGGCCATACCCCGGGGCACGCCATCGTCCGACTCGACTCACGGGGTGACCGGTTGACGTTCGCCGGTGACGCCGTGTTCGCTCCGGGCTTCGACAATCCGGAGTGGCACAACGGGTTCGAACACGATCCGGAGGAGTCCGCCCGCGTCCGCATCGAGCTGCTGCGCGAGCTGGCCGCAACCGGCGAGGCTCTGGTCGCCACCCATCTGCCGTTCCCGTCGGTCTGCCGGGTGGCGACCGCCGGCGACGTCTTCCGGTGCGTGCCCGAGGTCTGGGGCTACTGACGGTTCGGCGCGTGGCGACCACCCGCGCGATCTGCCTGGGGTGCATCAGGATTGTCCCGGGATCGACGCCTTGCAGCATCCGAAGGAAGGTCTCGGACATCGCAATGTCATTCGACGCGGCTGCCATGTAGGCGGTGACGTAAGAGTTGAGCGCCCGCTGCGGACACGCTTTCCATCCGCTCGTCGGTAGGAAGCTGAAGTCGTTGAGCCGGTTGGCCCACCAGAAAGGCGTCAGCCGCCGAGCGACACCGCGGAAATAGTCGTGGGTCGCCGAGGCGCCGTCGGCGGCCAACGTCTCCTGAAGACTGAGAGCCTGCAGCAGTGCCGACGTCATGCCCTGCCCGTACATCGGGTTGAGGCTGCACACCGCATCGCCGAT
Organism: Mycobacterium sp. E136; assembly: GCF_001666865.1. Classification (NCBI taxonomy): domain Bacteria; kingdom Bacillati; phylum Actinomycetota; class Actinomycetes; order Mycobacteriales; family Mycobacteriaceae; genus Mycobacterium; species Mycobacterium sp. E136. The sequence goes on along the minus strand of NZ_LZJE01000037.1, from coordinate 11,572 downwards.
GACCAACAGACGCTCCGGGAACGAGGACAACTTGTCGTAGCGACGCCACACGCTGGTCGGAAACTGTCGGTGGTGTGTCTCCCCGACCGGTTCTGCGGCCGCGAGTGCGGTGCTGACCTCCGGCGGGACACATGCCGCCACTGCTGCCAGCATCTCGGGCAACCGGGTCGGCAGCTGGTGTCCGGCCACGCCGATCAGCGTCACGACCATTGTGTCGTTCTCGTGGGCGAGCATCCCGACGCCTGTCGGTCGTTCCTTCGTCGGGCTGACGAAGATCACCCTGTCGCCCAGGGCGTCCGGCGTCAGGCGGAAGAGCTGGCTGGTATAGGTCAGTCGCACCCGATACGACTGCTCGACCGGACGCGGAAAGCCATGCGCTGCAAGGAACGCCGGTGTACGTGCCGAACGACCGGTTGCGTCGACCACGAGATCGGCGGACAGTATCGTTTGATGCGCGCCGGTGCGGTCGACGATACGAACTCCGGTCACCGTGCGGTCGTTCAACACGGGTCCGACGACGTCGTGGCCGTCGAGGACCTTGACATTCGGCAGCGCACAAACCCGTTCGCGCACAACGGATTCCAACAACGGACGGCTCGCAGGCTGAACCGGCATGTCATCGGGCTTGGCAAGCGCCCCCGTCCGACACAACGCATGCCCGCGAACCTCGACGTACACCCCCGACAGGTCGCGGTTGTCGAAGATCGGCGCGCCGGCGTCCTGCAGCTTTTTCGTCGCTCCGGGAAACAGCCCCTCGAGAATCTTCAAGCCCAGGCTCATCAGCATGTGCACGTGGTGTCCCTGCGGCACCCCGGCTCGCTGCGACACGTCCTCGGGCAGTCTGTCCCGTTCGACCAGCGTGACCGAGTCGTAGGCTTTCGACAGCACTCTCGCGGCGAGCAGACCACCCATACTCGCGCCGCACACCACGGCTTCTCGCGTCGTCATCGCGCCCCTCTTCGGCCCGGCCGTACCCCAAACGGTGGCACACAGCGCCGTCGAGAGTGCGGTTTCAGGCCAAGAGTGGCCAGTCCGCGACCACTGAGACCCGTCCGGCCGGGCAGTCTGTAGCCTGACGGCCGTGAATCCCTCGCGTGTGTCACTCCCTGCCGGACTGCTGGCCTGCACCGCATCGCTGGTCATGACCCTCGCCGCATGCGGCTCCGACACAGAGGCGTCGTCGACCACGACGACGCCCTCGACGAGCCCGTCGTCGCTGGCCGACGAGTTGGTTCCACCGCCCGTCGAGACGGGCGACCCCGCCAGCGCAATGTGCCCGACAGGGGCACCGCAGCCCGGCGGCGCTCCGGAGTGGACGCTCAGCGGCGACACCGGCAGCGTGAACGTCACCGGATCCACCGACTCGGCGGCACCGCTCATCGAGGTGCAGTCGCCGTTCAGCGTCACCGAGACCCAGGTGCACACGCTCAAGCCCGGCGACGGACCGGTCGTCTCCGATACGGCGAAGGTCCTGGTCTGCTACATGGGCGTCAACGGACGCGACGGGTCCGTATTCGACAGCAGTTACGAGCGCGGTATGCCCGTGGACTTCCCGCTCGACGGCGTCGTACCGGGCTTCCAGAAGGCCATCGCCGGACAGAAGGTCGGGTCGACGGTCGCCGTCGCGATGACGTCAGCCGACGGCTACCCCGAAGGTCAACCCGCGGCGGGCATCCAGGCCGGCGACTCCCTCGTCTTCGCGATCAAGATCCTCGACGCCTCGAGGTAGACCCGCAACGGTCAGCCGCCGCCGGTGACCGGGTTCATCGACAGCGTGATGAAGGCGCCGTTCTTCCACACGCCCCAACGGCCGCCCCAACCGGAGAACCAGACGACGGGCTCTCCGAGCCAGGTCTCCGCCGGTTTGCGCGGTGCCCATGCCGGAACCGGCTCCCCGGCCATCGGCCTCGCAGGCGGCGGAGGAGCCACACCCGGCGGAGGCGGTGGCGGAGGCATTTCGGCGGCCAGAGCCGGCGGCGGAGGCGGCGGCGGTGGAGCGGGCTGTGCGCTTGCCGGAGCGCTCAGCCCCAGTGTCGTCGCTGTCAATCCGCCTGCGATGGCAGCCAGCGTGGTCTTGGACAACCTCATGAGCATGCCTCCAGCGGTCGAGCGAATCCGATGCTTCGAATTTATAGCCTGCATTTGCTGCGGCCAAACCCGGGGCGTGTCCCCGCCTACTGCTGTTCGGCGCTTCCGTCGCCGTTCGACGCTTCGGATGCGTCGGCCTCTTCGTCCGAGTCCCCAGTCGATTCCGGTTCCAACGCGACACTGCGTGTGCGCGGGATGATCTCCGTCGGCTGAACCTCGGCCGGACGCAACTGCACGACGCGGCCCACGGCCCGACGAAGCCCCGGCGGACCTTCCTTGCGGACGAAATCGCCGATCCGGCCCGCCCGGAAGCGCAGCGGCGAGCCGATGAACTCGCCCAGCACCACCCCGCTGCCGAGTGCCAGCGCGATCGCGATCGCCGACATCATCTGCCGTATCCCGTTGTCGAAGTTGCCGTCGACGGCGAAGGAGAACACAGCGCGGAACACCGCCAGACCCGGGAGCATCGGCATGATGCCCGCGGTCGCCGTCACCAAGGCGGGCGCCTGTCGACGGATCGAGATCAGCGTGGCGACGAGGCCGACTCCCACCGCGGCCACGCCGCTGGCGAAGACCTGACCGAATCCCGCGTTGCCCAGGGCGATCAGCACCGCCTCGGCGAGCCCGGCAACCAGCCCGGCGGTGAGGATGGCTCGCAACGGCGCGTAGCTCGCCACGGTCAGGCAGGCGCCCGCCAACCCCGCGCCGAACACCGCGAGCGAGATCTGCACCGCTCCGCTCGGCGCGATGAACGACTCGGTCGCGTCGACGTGCAGTGAGATCGTGACGCCGGCGATCTGGGCGATCTGCAGTCCCGCGAGGATGCCCACCACGATCCCTGACGTCAGCAGCACCGCTTCCCCGAGACGTGCGAGTGAGGTCAGCATGTAGCCGGTCACCGCATCCTGCATCGCGCCGACGAACGTCAACCCGGACAACAACATCACGATGCCGGTGGCCACCATGACCGTCGGCCCGAGGTCGGCGTAGAGGAAGGCGGCCACGGCGACCGAGGTCGCGATCGCCGCGCCCGCGGCGTGCTGGAAGAAGAACGGCGTGCCGATGCGGTTCAACCGTCGGCCCACCTGGTCGATGACCCCCGACGTCACCGCGGCCAGGATGCAGGTCAACCAGCCACCGCCGAGCAGCATCGCAATGCCCAGCGCGAAACCGGCCCACCCGGCGGTCGCCAGCCACCGCGGATAAGGGTGCGGGCGTTCGGTCAACTCGTCCATCGCGTCGTGCGCCTGGTCGACGGTCACACCGCCCGAGGTGATCCGCTGCACCAGCTGGTCGAGTTCCCCGAGCCGCGTGTAGTCCGTCGAGCGGTTGTGAACGGCTCGGACGATCGTGACGGGTGGGCTGTCAGCGGTCGGCAGCGCGGACACGATGACGGTGGTGACGAAGATGTCGACGACGCAGTCGGCCAGCCGGTACGCCTGGGCGACGTCCTGGGCGGTCGCGACGACGTCGGCGGTACCCGATCCGGAGGACAGCATCACCTCGGCGAGGCGGATGGTCAGGTCGAGCACCTTGCGGGTGTGCAGATCGCCCATTCCGTCGGAACGCCGGCGCCGCTGACCCGCAATGGGCGCGGGGTCGCGCGGGCCGCGCAGCGCGCTTCGCAGGCTACGGCGGACGCGACCGCCTGGCGTTCGATCTAGCGGCATCGAGGTGAACGATACTGACGTGCGCGCACAGTGGCCCAGGCGGCTAATCCCGCTGCGGCGCCCGACAAGATGTGCCACGCGCCGTGGTACTGCCACACGCTTTCGGGCCGGCACAGCGGTGAGCCCGTGCGTCCGGCGGCATACGCGGCGAGCCCGAGCGCGAAGCTCGCGGCCGCGACGACCACAACCGTCCGCCGCCGTCGCGCGCCTCGGATGAGCGCGACCACGCATGCCGCAGCCAAGACTGCGATGGGCCAATCGTGGACCGGCCCTGCCCAGGCCGGCTGAGGACCGTGATAGACGAAGCTGCCGAAACCGACGACGACCAGTGCGGCTCCCACGGCCCCGGCCGCCAGTGCACGCCCCCGGAGCGCCCAGCACAGCGCGGCAAGTCCCGCGCCGACGTACATCAGGCTGGTGAGCGCGAGCACGGGCTGGGCCAGGAACGCGTCACCGATGCGCTCGCAGTCCGAGCCCCCTATCGCCGCGGCGGCGGTCCAGTCCTGCATGCCAACCCACGATAGCGGCGCGAGGCGATACCGCGCGTATTCGACTGTCACACAGCGATATCGGAGGATCGGCCCCGCGTCCGAGGTGGCAAAGACTGTTGGCTAGATTCCGTCGGTCATTGTCTCTTTTGCCACTAGCCGGGTGCGGTTGCGCCGGGCACTGTGAGAGGTATGGGCAATGAAGAATCGGCCACGCTGGCCGACATCGAACCCCTTGCCGGTGGGTGGAATCTCCCCGACTCGCAGATCTGCTCGGCGGCAATGCGATTCGTATCCGAGGTGTCTCCGGAATTCGTCGTCAACCACTGTGTCCGCAGTTACCTGTTCGCGCGGGAGATCGCGGCGGCGCAAGGGGTGCGCAGCGGCGCGCACTACGACGACGAACTCGTCTTCCTCGCCTGCGTCCTGCACGACCTCGGCGTCACCGGCGTCGGCGGAGGGGATCAGAGGTTCGAGGTCGATGGCGCCGACGCGGCCGCGGACTTCCTTCGCCGGCACGGCCTTTCGGGGCAGGGGATCGTCACGGTGTGGCAGGCCATCGCCCTACACACGAGCGTCGGGCTGGCACACCGGTTCGGGCCCGAGCAAGCGGTGACGTTCAGCGGTATCGCCCTCGACATCAACGGCATGGACAAGCATCTGCTCTCCCCTGGTTTCGCCGACCGCGTTCACGCCGCGTGGCCGCGCCACGATCTCGGGTACGCGATCGCCGACGCCATCGTCCGCGATGTGCGCGACAACCCGATGAAGGCTCCACCGTTGTCGTTTCCCGCCCATCTTCACGAATTGATCACCGGGTCGGCGATCACGTTCTTCGATCTGTTGGATGGTTCCGGGTGGGGCGACCGACCGCTGCGCACCGGCGCAGTCCCCCAGTGACGCCGATGCACGCGCAGATCCTATTGTTCGACGGCTTCGACCCGCTTGACGCGATCGCCCCGTTCGAAGTGCTCGTCGCGGGTAGCGACTTCGTCGGCGGTGAACTCGACGTCGAGTTCGTCTCGGCGGAAGGCCCGCGGTCGGTGGTCAGCGGTTCGCGCGGGATGGTCCTGAACGCCACCGGCCGACTCGATCCCACCAAGCCGGGGTACGTGATCGTCCCCGGCGCATCGGGACCGCTCGACGGCGACCCGGACGAGGTTGCCACCATTCCCGTTCTGCTAGCCCGCTTCGGCGATACCGCGGCCGTGCCATTGATGCGCGAAGCCTTCGCCAACCCGGACGTCACCGTCGCGACCGTTTGCGGGGGGTCACTCGCGCTGGCGATGGCCGGTCTCATCGATGGTCGCCACGCCAACACCCACCACCTCGGTGTGGACGTTCTCGAAGCGACGGGCGCAATTCCGGTGTCGGCCAGGGTTGTCGACGACGGTGACCTGGTGAGCGCCGGCGGGGTCACGTCCGGTTTGGACCTGGCTTTGCATCTGCTTGATCGAAGCTACGGTCCGCGGATCGCGCTCGCCGTCGAGGAACTGTTCGCCTACGAGCGACGCGGTACCGTGTGGACCGACACCGGCCGCGAAGTGTCGGGCGCATGAGCGTGGTCGGCGACTGGGACGTCAGTATCAAGACGCCGGTCGGCACCCTGCACGTCGTGTACAGCTTCACCAACCAGGCCGGTGGGATCAGCGGCACCGCGGCGAGTAATGCCGAGAGCGTGCCGCTGGTCGACATCGCCGTCGTCGAAGACCTTGAGGGGCAACGGGTCACGTGGCGGCAGACGGTGACCAAACCGATGAGGCTCAAGCTCGACTTCGATGTTCACGTGCGTGGTGACCGGATGAGCGGCCATTCCCGTGCCGGACGGCTGCCTCGGTCGACGGTGTCCGGGGTGCGACGCGTCTGACAGGCGAAGGGTCACTCGTCGTCTGGCGACGCGACCGGTGCCTCCCACCGTCGGCGCCGCTGTTCGCCGGTCTGCTCCCACCACGGCGGTGTGCCTCGCTCACCGAGGGCGACCTTGGCCGCCTCCACACCGGCGCGCGCCGCCTGCTCGCCGTCAGTTCCTTTGGTGCGGCGCACTTCTCGGCGCCATGCCATCAGTATTCGCGTCAACTCCGCGCGTCGATCCTCGGGTATGGCGGGATCGGTGGCGCGCCACCGGCGGCCGTTGACGACGATGAAGTGGCCGTCATCGGTCAGTTGCGGCTCACCCATCGGCCGATACTAGCCGTGTCCTCAGGGGCACGGTCCGGCGAGGAACAGCGACCAGCACCAGCCCGGCGGAAGTGGCGGTGTGAAGTTGGGCGGCGGCGGAGGCGGCGGCGGTGGCGCCTCGCCTTCGAAGATGTTCTGCGCCACGTTGCCCTGCCCGTGGTAGACGTACCAATAGGTGTGGCACACGTTGTTGTCCCACACCACCGGGTTCACGCGCAGGTTTCCGGTCTGCACGGGCGGATCGCCCGGGCACCAGTGGCACGGTCCCGAGGGATTCGAATTCGGGCATCCGGGCCAAGCCTGCTCGGGCGCCGGCCCACCGGGCAGCGCCGAAGCGATGCCCGGCACCGACCCGAGACCCGCGCTCGCCAGCGCGAGCGACATCAGTGCCGCGCCTAAGAATCGCTTCGGCGTACGAGGTGCTTTCATGTTGGGTCCTCTTGCTCAGTATCGGCGCCGACAGGCGTCGTACAGGCAAGTAGACGGAAACCGGTCGGCTACCGATCCCAACTACGCGGTTTCTCCGGTTATGGGCGGGGGTATCGCTCGGCGAGACGATCACGGACTAGGAGAGAACCGATGAGCTCACCCGAACAACCGGCCGACGACGCGAACCAGGACGACAGCTCGGAGCAGGGCATTCCGCCGACCGCTCCTGCGTACTCGACGCCGCCGCCCGAGGGCCTGCCCTCGGCCGACGACAAGGACGGCACCGAGTAAACGGGGATGCCGCTAGTGTGCATGCAGATCGCAAATCAATACCCCATCAAGGGTTTCAGCGATCTGAACGCACACTAGCTGCCGTGCAGATCGGCAAGCGAATTCCGCAGACCGCCGTCCATGCGAATCTGGATACCGGCCACCGCCAACATCACCGCGGCGGTCACCAAGTGCACCACCGCATCGGTGATGTTGTTGGGGAACGTGAACACGTACGCGACCTGGTGCGAGAAGAAGGCCCAAATGCCCGGCAGCGCCCCGGCCACCGCCGCAGCGAGCAGATATAACACCGACCAGGACTTGCGGAACGCGAAGACCAGCCCCGGTCCGAAAAGGGCGAGCCCGGCGACGGCGTGCCACCCGTTGTAGTCCATACCGAAGATCTGCGCGGTCGGCGCGTCCGGGCCTGTCGCGAAGCTCGGCTCGACGATGAACCCGATCACCGCCTGGACAACGTGGAAGGCGGCGATGACCACCAGGCCGATCTGGGCGAAACTCCACTTCACGGATGCATCCTCCGTGTTCGTCGACATTGACACCGCAAATACTACGCTCGGTAGTAGTCCTTGTTAAGGGCTCGACCGGAAAATCTCGGGACGCGATGTCCGGCGCCCGTAGATACCCTGTCCGGGTGTCTGAAGTGCTGTCGGTCAACATCGCGCGGGTCCGGGTCAATCCCGATGCGCCATCGAGGAACACGGGCATCGACAAGATCGCCGTGCCGGACCGGGTGGCCGTGCGTGCGCCGGGACCGCTGCGCGGTGGCCTGGGCAGTGGGCTGGTCGGCGACACCATCGGCCACACGAAGCTGCACGGCGGCGACGACCAAGCGGTCTACGTCTACGCACGAGAAGACCTCGACGAGTGGGAAAGCCGACTCGAGCGTCCGCTGACCAACGGCATGTTCGGCGAAAACCTCACCACCACAGGCGTTGAGGTGACACGGGCGCGCATCGGCGAACGCTGGCGCGTGGGCTCCGACGGCCTGTTGCTCGAGGTTTCCGCGCCGCGCACGCCGTGTCGGACATTCGCGGCTTTCCTGCAGATCGACCGTTGGATGAAAACGTTCACCGCGGCCGCCGAACCCGGTGCGTATCTTCGCGTTATCTCACCCGGAACGGTGGGCGCAGGTGACGAGATCGTCGTCGAGCACCGCCCGGATCACGACGTGACCGTCGAGTTGGCTTTCCGCGCAAGGATGTCCGACTCGTCGTTGCTTCCGGAATTGCTCGCCGCCGACGCGTTGTCCGCCGAACTCAAGGGATACGCACGGCGGCGCCTGGCGGCCAGCGGGAAGTGACGGCTACTGAGGTTCGCCGGTCGGAATGGTGTAGGGCGCCGTGGTGATCGGTGGGACCGCGACCGACGTCTCCGGAGTCGAGGGTGCCGTCGACTTGGTCGACGTCTCCCCCGTGGTCAACTGCGGTGCCGCGACCGCCGGCGCCCCGGTCGCGGAGTGGGTCTCGGCGTAGGCCAGCGTCAACCCGCTCGCAAACACGGCCCCGGTGCCGACCATCGCCAACAACAGCTTCAATCGCCTCGAATTCACGTCTGATCGCTCCACTCGAAATATCTCGGCAAACCTGAACGCCGAGCTCTTCTGTTCCAAACGGCGCTGTCATATACGGATTCGACAACCGCCCGCACAACCGGAACATTCCCGCTTCACGTCGGATTCTCAACTGAATTTCGCCAGGGTGGCGATGTGCGCATCCCACGCGTATCGACAACCGCTCCCGCTCTAGAGTCTTGACGTGGCGAAAACCAGTCCAGTCGATGACCGGGTGCGGCTCAACGGCGCACACGTCGCGGCCACCGTCGAGCAACTCGAACGTCGCATCGACGCGCGGTTCGGACAGCGTGGCCTGACCAAGACCGCGCGCGAACTCGGCCAGCTCGTGATGTCGGTCGACGACGAGGCGACCCTGTCCCACGCACGATTGCGCCGCACCACGCTGGCCGCACGCGCCACCGGCATCGCCATCGTTGTCGCCGCCCTCATCGCCCTCGGGTACGGCCTGCGCTCGGCGGTTCTCGACGGGTTGGACCGCACCGCCGACTGGGTGCCGCTGACCGAAAGCGTGGTCAACGACCTCATCTTCGCCGCGATCGCCGTGGTGTTCTTGTGGGCATTCCCTGAAAGACTCGAGCGCCGTTCCCTGCTCGGACTCCTGCACCGCTTGCGGTCACTCACCCACGTCATCGATATGCACCAGCTGTCGAAGGATCCCGAGCAGGTCAACCCGAATTACGTACCCACCGCGCAGAGCACGCCGCACGGGCTCGACGCCGAGCAGCTCCACCACTACCTCAACTACTGCTCCGAACTGCTGAGCCTGACGGCCAAGACGGCGGCGCTGTGCGCCGAACACACCACCGACGGCGTGGTGCTCGAAACCGTTTCGGACATCGAGAATCTGACCACCCAGCTGTCGAGGAAGATCGGACAGAAGATCTCGTTGTTGCCGCGCGGTTAGTCGCGCGCCTTCGGATCGCGCCACCCCTCCCAGAACAGGCCACCCCTCCCAGAACAGAAGGTGCGACCGAGCACGAGGACACTGGCGCCTGTGCGGGTCGCCTGCCACGCCGCCGCCGATCCGGCCGGCCCGCCCCCGGGACCACCATTACGGAACAGTGACGCACCCCACGCCCGGTAACGGGGCCGCCGCCGATGCCGACATATCCCTCAGCAGCGGCTACGCGCGGCAGGTGTTCCCGACGCGGCAGGTGTGAAGCATCCGCACCTGAATCGGCAGCCGAGACCAGGCGCCGGTGTGCCTCGTCCGCGAGACCGCTCGGCGGTATCACACAACCAGGAAGTTCACAGCGATGACATTGCTACACAGATGGACGCGCCGCATGATGGCCGGCGCGCTGGCGGCCCTGCTCATACCGGGCCTTGTCGCGGTCGTGGGTGGCACGTCCACCGCCGCGGCCTATTCGCGGCCCGGCCTGCCCGTCGAGACGCTGATGGTTCCCTCGGCGGCCATGGGCCGCGACATCCCCGTCAAGTTCCAAGGCGGCGGACCGCACGCGGTGTATCTGCTCGACGGCCTTCGGGCGCGTGACGACAACAGCGGGTGGGACATCGACACCGCCGCGTTCGAGACCTACTTCGAGTCGGGGCTGTCGGTCGTGATGCCGGTCGGCGGCATGTCGAGCTTCTACACCAACTGGCAGGGCCCCGCGGTCGGCAACGGCGGCAGCTACAACTACCAGTGGGAGACCTTCCTGACGTCCGAACTGCCCGCGTATCTCTCGGCCAACAAGGGCATCTCGCCCAGCGGCAACGCGGTGGTCGGCCTGTCCATGTCGGGCAGCGCGGCGCTGATCCTTGCGGCCTACCACCCCGGCCAGTTCCGTTACGCGGCGTCCCTTTCGGGCTTCCTCAACCTCTCCGACGGCATCTGGCCGCTGCTGGTCGGCGTCGCGATGCGCGACGCGGGCGGATTCAGCGCCACCGCGATGTGGGGCCCGCCCGGCAGCTCGGCCTGGAAGCGCAACGACCCGACGGTCAACGTCGGCAAGTTGGTGGCCAACGGCACCCGCATCTGGGTGTACTGCGGTAACGGCGTCCCCTCCGAGCTCGGCGGCGGCGGCGATATCGCCGGTCAGTTCCTCGAGACCATCACCCTGGACAGCAACAAGAATTTCCAGAAGGCCTATGCGGCCGCTGGCGGAAGCAACGGCACGTTCAACTTCCCCGCCAACGGCACGCACGGCTGGGGCTACTGGGGTTCGCAACTGGCCGCGATGAAGGGCGACATCCAGGCCACGCTGGGCGCCTGAGGTCCTGACGCCACTGGGCGACCGCCTCGTGCGGTCGCCCAGTTCGCGTTGGAGACAATCACTGCGTGACGCAGCAGCCGCGACCGACCGTTCCCGCGCTCCTGGCGCGCGCCTCCACCGAGTTCGGCGACCACACCTATCTGGTCACCCCGACCGAACGCCTCACCTACCGCGACGCCGACCAGCGTTCGGCGGTCCTCGCGCGGTGGCTCCTGGGCCAAGGTGTCGGCAAGGGCACCCGCGTCGGGCTGTACTTCCCCAACGGCGTCGACTGGATCGTCTGGTGGCTGGCCGTCTCGCGCGTCGGCGCGCTGGCCGTCCCACTCAGCACGCTCTACGCGCCCGCGGAGATCGCCAAAGTCGCAAGGCTGGCCGACGTCGCGGTGATCGTCGCTCCCGGCCGCGTCCTGAGCATCGACGTCGCTGAGCGGTTCGAAGCGGCATGGCCGGAGCTGACGACCCAACAGGGTGGACGGCTGGCGCTAATCGCCGCCCCGTACCTGCGTCGTGTCGTAATCGTCGACGGCCCTGTTCCCTCCTGGGCGGCCGGGTGCGACGGCGAGGGGGTGCCCGCCGAGGTGCTGTCCGCAGCCGAGGCCGAGGTGTGAATCACGACCGCGAGATCGGCTGGCGAAACCT